>DNNS01000070.1 GCA_003497555.1 Spirochaetia bacterium | reverse complement strand
GAATTCAACACCAAATCAGCCCTGCATAACAATGACCTTAAAAATATTTACGATAATGCCTATGAAAAATATTCCGTTGATTTAAGAACCCGCGATATTATTAATAAAGAATTTGATCCGGAAAAACTGCAGAATACCATGCAGAACTCAAGAGAAGAAATAAAAAAACTCGGCGTAATCAATCCCCTGGCGGTTGACGAATATAACGAGATAAAAACCCAGTATGAAGAAATAAAAAACCAGAAAGAAGATATCTTGGCGGCGCGCAAGGATCTGGAAAAAATTACCGAGGAAATCAACCGCACCTCCCGGGCTTTATTCACAGAAAATTTTGAAAAAATAAATAAAAACTTTCACCGCATTTTCCGCCGCCTTTTAAACGGAGGTACGGCGCGCCTGGAGCTTGAAGAGAACAAGGATGTACTGGAGGCCGGCATTGAAATAATGGTTCAGCCGCCCGGTAAAAAGGTCCAGCATTTAAGCCTTTTATCCGGAGGCGAAAAGGCCGTATCGGCCATTGCCCTGATGTTTGCCATTTTCATGGTTAAGGCTTCTCCCTTCTGCCTGCTTGATGAAATAGATGCGCCGCTTGATGAAGAAAATATTTCGCGCATCATGGAACAACTGAAGGAATTTTCAGCTAATACCCAGTTTATTATCATCACCCATTCGCGCACCACCATAAAATACGTTGATGTGATGTACGGTTTTACCCCGGAAAGCGGAATCTCCCGCATGGCTTCCCTGCGCCTTAATGACCCCAATCTCACTCGTTATCTGCAGAAAACCGGGTGATTAATGCGTACTGTTATAAAAAATAATGTAAAAAGTGTACTCAGAAAAATATTAGCTGAAAACTCAGGCAGCGAGCAGATTGCCATGGGTTCTGCACTCGGGATGTTTGTGGGACTTCTGCCTATTATGGGTATACAAACCATAGTGGTCCTGCCGCTTGCGATTTTTTTCCGCGTCAATAAAATCGCCTCTGTGCTTTTTATCTGGGTTACCAATGTATTTACCTTCATTTTTATCTATTCTTTCAATTACTGGGTAGGAATAATTTTTTTAAAACATTTTTTCCCTGCTTCCAGCTTTCTTAAAATGCATCAGTTCCAGAAATTCCTTCTGGATATCAATCTGCAGACTGCCCTAAGATACGGCACCAGGCTTTTCCTGCCCCTGCTTACCGGTTCTTTTCTGGTGGCTTTCGTCGGGGCTGTGCTGACTTATTTTTCCGTAGTAATCGTTTTCAGAATTTTCCGTCATGAAATCGGCAGATTCAGGGAACAGTAAAACAATGATAGCAGCCCGATATGAATACAACGGTTTTGTATTCTGGGGAATTCCCGAAGACAGCCGGGTAAAAGAACTGTCCGGGAATATTTTTGAAAATCCGAAAGAAACCGGACGCACCTTGGAACTCACCGCTGTACGGCTGCTTGCTCCCTGGGTCGGGACAAAAATCGTCTGCGCAGGGCTGAATTATAAAAAACATGCCATTGAAATGAATATGGATATTCCGGAAGAGCCGGTAATATTTCTGAAGCNNTACAGCCCGCGACCTGCAGAAAACAGATGTGCAGTGGACCAGGGCCAAGTCATATGACACTTTTTGTCCCCTGGGCCCGGCTGTTGCCTGCGGACTTAATCCTGAAAATATCATGATCAGGGCTTTTTTAAATGAAGAATTAAAACAGGAAGAATCAACTGCCGATATGATATTTTCCGTGCCGGAGCTGGTTGCTTTTGTTTCTACAGCCATGACATTGTTTCCCGGGGATATTATTTCCACCGGTACCCCGTCAGGTATAGGGCCTATGCAGAAAGGCGACATTGTCAGTATTGTTATTGACGGCATAGGAAATCTTCAGAACCGGGTCAGATGAATTTTTTTACCGGTATAATCCAGCCATTTTTAAATTTACTGTTTCCCGGACGCTGCCTGATCTGCGGCCGGGAACTTGAAAACAGCGATTTTATATGTCTGTGTCTGCGTTGTTCTGTAAAAATATGCAGGCCGGCGCCCGGGCCGTTATGTATGCATTGTTCCCATCCGCTGGAACAGGGCAGGTGTCCTTCCTGTATTATCGGCCGTTTTGATCCCCTCTGGTTCAGATTAAATGTCAGTTTTGGCCTGTATCAGGGAGAATATAAAAAACTTTTATATATTTATAAATTTCAAAAGCAGATTTCCCTGGCGCGGCCGCTGGCGGTTACTGCCTGTAAGCATTATTATGATTTTTTTCGGGCGTTTGATTGCTTCATTCCTGTGCCCTGCAGTCCGGAACGGAAACGGGAGAGGGAATTCTGCCAGGCAGAGGAATTTACCAGGCAGATTTCACGAATCTGCGGGAAACCTCTGCTGCCGGCTATCGGCAAACACAGCAGCGTATTCAGGGCACAGCATAAAAAAAATTTTTCGGACCGGCTAAGTACTGCGCATCAGGATTTCTATCTGAAAGAAAAATTCCTGAAACAGATAAAGGGAAAAAAGCTTCTGCTTTTTGACGATATTTTTACTACCGGTTCTACTGCCAATGCCTGCGCCCGGCTTTTAACTGCCGGTAATGGTCAAATTGGTGTATTTACCCTGGCCCGTACTGTAAAAGAAAGGCCGGAAGAAAAATAGTACGAAAAATAATCTAATTGTTGCCATTAAATATCTGTGCAGGACAGTATAATTGCAGTTCTGCAGGTATGGTTTTCCCGTGGCCGTTTATTTCCATAATGACTGTATGGTCAGCTGAATTTTTTGCATGGTGTTTAACTGTTGCCATTTTAGCAGAAAGTTCTTCTGCAGAAATATCATGCTTTATGCGGTTAAGCACCAGAACAGCCGAACTGACATCGAGCAGGGGAAAAATCGTTTCTTCTCCGCTGCGGTTTCTGGTTTTAATAAAACCCTGCTCGCGGGACTGCTGATCATAAAAAGGAATAATATCGGATTTGAATTTTTCACTGATATTTCTGATAACCTCGAGAAAATCTTTTTTTTCGATTCGGCTAAAACTGGCTCCGAGAAAAAAATCATCTCCTCCGATATGGCCGCAGAACAGGCGTTTTTCCATGGCAAAATTTTTCATGATATCGGCAAAAAGCAGAAGTGCCCGATCGCCCAGTCTGAATCCGTAAAAATCATTAAACGGCTTGAAATTATTAAAATCAAAATAAGCAATGCCCCCGGAAAAATCAGGCTGGCGCAGGATTCTGTACAGCCAGGATTCAATCATCATATTGCCCGGCAAACGGGTTAGGGGGTTCTGTTCGCGGGCTGCAACAAGTTTTTTTTCATTAAGCATGCCGAGAATGGATTTGGGAGTAAGCATTCCGGCATAGCGGTTGTTTTCGGTAATTATAATGCCTTCAATATTCTGCCTGCAGTTAAAAAAACGAACCACTTTCTGCAGAGCGGTATTGCGGTCGATAATCGGGCAGCGTACCAGAAAATCATTTAAACTGCCTGCAGATAGCCGGTTTTTCAGAACCTCATTGCCGTAAGGAGTATATACATAAATACGCAGATCTTTTTCGCGTATGATACCGAGCGGTTCCCTGCGGCTGTTAACAACCGGGACACAGGGCAGCCGGGAGTTTTGTTTGAAAATTTTCAACAGCTCATAGACTGTTGAACCGGTGTGGATAACAGGCATGCGTTCGATGTAAACTGATCTGATTATTCGGCGCCGGCGCAGGGGATGGCGCTTGTCGGATTTATTCAGTCTGCCGATTAAAACATATTTTTTTTTCTGGTCCGCCAGAAGGTATTTGGGCTCTGCAATATAATAGCCCTGGGCATAATCACAGCCTATTTCCCGGCAGATATAATATTCGCTTTTTTTTTCTATGCCCTCGGCAATGACTTTAATACCCATAATGTGCGCCATGTTCACCATGTGGGAAACAAAAAAACGTTTTTGGGTATTAATATCAATGCCGTCGATATAAAAGCGATCGATTTTTAAATAATGCGGTTCGGCAAAATATAAAAGCTGCATGCCGGAGAAACCTACTCCAAAATCATCGGCGGCGATTTTAAGATCGTGCTTTTTCAATTTCTGGAAATGGCGCCGGGCTGCATCATGATTTATTATGTCGCTTTTTTCAGAAATTTCAAGACAGATATTCTGCGGATTAAGCGTATGACCGGAAATTGAGCCGAAAAAATCATGATTGAAAAAATTTTCATTATAAAGCAGCCTGCTGTCAATATTGTAAAAGAGCATACAGGTTTCAGCCCAGGGCAGGTTGCGGTATTTTTCAAGAGCGCGTGTGAACATGTACAGTTCAAAATCAGCCAGGCAGCCGGCAGTCTGTGCTTTATTGAATATTTCAGAAATTGTATCAAAACCGGCTTCTTTATATCCGCGGATAAGAAATTCATATCCCAGGCAGGTTCCGGAATGAATGGAAACAATAGGCTGCAGGGCATGCCCGATGGTTTTTTTGGCAGTTTCCAGCTTTTTTTTGATTTTATGAAGTTTCATGCACATATTATACTGCCGACAAGTTTAATTCCTGTTAATGAATAATAAAGAATTTATTAAAAATTATCCGGAAATAAAAGCTTATATTCAGCGGAAAAATTAACAAGACGGTTATGGAATTATCAGGGTGTAAAAAAACAAATAGACTTTAATTGCCGGTTTTTTCATTATTTAAAGAAGAAGTACGAAATGTATATATTCAGATTTTTTTACTTAACACAATATTAACCATACATTAATTATATTTTAATGAACTATTAATACAATAATCAAGTTTTATTCATTGAATCTTAACGCCTGTTTGTTACATTACTGTAAAATAAAATCACAAGGAGTTAAGTATGCTAAAACGCACACTAATTATGACATGTGCAGCATTTGCACTGTCAAATCTCTTCGCTATTGAAGAGACCAAACTTTCCATGGAGCTCTGGAACAGGTACACCATGTCCATTAAAAACGGCAATGCCTCAACCAGCTCAATCTCTCTTGAACGCGGTTATTTCGGGCTGGAGCCGAAATTTACCGACAAGGTTAAAGGCCGCTTTACCCTTGATTTTTTTTCTTCTGCCATGTCAGTTACTATTGACAAAAAGAAAACCGCTATTACCGATGGTGTGGCAATCAAGCTGAAGTACGCTTATCTGCAGTACAACCCGCATGAGCTATTATCTCTGCTGTTCGGTCTTCAGAAAAACTACTTCGGCACAATTTACGATTGGGATTACACAACTATAAAAGGAGATCCTGCCGACATTTACCACTGGTGCGCTTCTACCGATTATGGTATCGGTCTTTTTTCTTACTTGCCTAAAGGCATGGGTGATATAGCCCTTCAGGTGTTAAATGGAGAAGGTTATAAAAAATCCCTTAGCGCTGTTAATGCCTATCCAAAATTTCAGGGAAATTTGCGGTTTCTTCCTGTTGCCGGTATAATGGCAGGCGGAAGTTTCGCTTATAATATGGTAACGCCGAAAAAAGCTGATATGACCTGGGTGGGAGTATTAAAACTGGCTTTCGGACCTTTTTCCGTACTTGGACAGTATCTTGGACAGAAAAATCACTCTGAAATATCTTCCATGGTCATTTCCGGAATGCCGGTACTTTCCATCGGAAAAATTGCCAAAAACAAATTCCATCTTGATTTAACCGGAAGATTTGATTATTCTGATAAAGACACATCAAAAAGTAACAACGAAACCTATGCTTTGATAGGCGGCATAAATCATGCATTTGTAATCAGTTCCAAAGGCACTCCTGATGCCTGGTGGCAAATTAACTATGAATGTCCCGATATCAATGCCAAAACATTAAATCATGTACTTATGGCCCAGCTGCGCTGGAAATTCGGCCACACTTTAAAATCCTGATTAAAAATTACCAAGGAGTAAAAAAATGAATTTAATTAAAAAAAGTCTTAACCTGATGCTGAGTGCCGGAATGCTTTTTTCCGTAGCAAATGCCCAGGCAGTATTAAACATGGTTGGATCTACAACCGTGCTTCCCATTGCTCAGCTTGCCGCTGAAGTTTATATGGAAAAAAATGATTCTCTTAAAATTTCAGTAGGCGGCGGCGGAAGCGGAGTAGGGGTTGCAGCCATTATGAACGGCAGAACCGACATAGGCATGGCATCACGACCGGCTCAGACTAAAGAAATCGTAACAGCAAAAGCTAATGGCATCAATCTTTTCGAAAATGCCGTTGCTGTTGATGCTATCACCATAGTGGTACATCCAGAAGTCGGAGCGCTTGTAAAAAACCTTACTATTGCTCAAATCCGGGATATTTATACCGGCAAAATTTCTTCATGGGCCGAAGTAGGAGGTCCAAAAAAACCCATAGTGGTAGTTTCCCGCGATGTGTCTTCCGGTACTTTTGAAGTTTTTAAGGAAAAAGTACTTGGCGGCGGAAAGGTTAAAAATGACGCGCTGATGCTTGCATCAAATAAAGCTGTAGCAACGGCAGTTGGAACAACACCCTTTTCGATTGGATACGTTGGACTGGCTTTTCTTTCACCGGAAATTGCGGCGGTTACCGTTGACAGTGTGGAATCAAACGAAGAAAATGCCAGAAGCGGAAAATACAAAATTTCCCGCAAACTGTATATGTACACCAACGGCAAACCTAAAGGTAAAATCAAGGATTTCCTTGATTTTCTTCTGTCTGCTGAAGGCCAGGCTCTGGTTGTAAAAACCGGTTATATTGCTGTAAAATAAAATTTTAACATAAGGGTATCCGCTAAAACCAGATACCATTACTTTTATAAAACACCCTGCGCCAAGAGCATCAGCGCTTCGTGCTGCCCGACGTAAAACGTCGGCNNCGGCAGGGTGTTTTAATTTGAGTGGAAGATTAATTTGCGCTTACATCCCTGCGGCCAGACCGCAGGGTGTTACGCGCGGCAAATAAAGGAAACTGCATGTCCGCTGACCGCCCGCTTAGAAAAATAACAGCCTGGAAGAATACTACCGAAAAACTTTTTTTTATACTGGTTTTATTCGCCGCCCTTACCGCTATTGTTTTTTTATCAGGAATAATTATCAGTATTTTCAGCCAGAGTATACAGATTTTTCAGCATACAGGTTTCTGGAAATTCATCTCGGGAACCGCCTGGCATCCTGACCAGGATCCTGCGGAATACGGTATTCTGCCGTTAATTATCGGCACGGTAACCGTAACAATAATCGCCATGTTAATTGGAATTCCCCTGGGTGTCGGGTCTGCCGTATATATTGCAGAGCTTGCCAAACCCCGGGAGCGCGAGTTTTTAAAGCCGGTTATTGAGCTTCTGGCAGGTATACCTTCTGTTATATTCGGACTTTTCGGAATGGTTTATCTTGCACCGTTTGTTGCCAGTTTTTTTAATCTGCCTACCGGAATGACAGCACTTTCTGCGGGAATTATTCTCGGCATTATGACAGTTCCGATTATTTCCAGTCTTTCCGAAGATTCATTATATTCAGTTCCCCGCAGTCTGCGCGAGGCATCGCTGGCTCTGGGCGGTAACAAATGGGAGACCATTGTAAATATTGTCATACCGGCGGCCAAATCAGGCATTATAACCAGTATAATTCTGGGATTCGGCCGCGCTGTAGGTGAAACCATGGTAGTACTGATGGTGGCCGGCAATTCTCCGGTTTTTCCTAAAAATATTTTTACACCGGTAAGGCCTATGACTTCAACTATTGCCGCAGAAATGGGCGAAGCGCCCATGGGCAGTATGCATGTCAGTGCTTTGTTCGGTATAGGCGCTGTTCTTTTTATCATTACTTTTACATCTGTAATTGTAACTGAATATATACGAAGCCGGATTAAAAAAAATACCGGAAATTCCATATGAACAGAAAATATTCCGTCAGGAAAATAAAAGAAAAACTCGGGCTGCTGTTATTCAGGGCTGCTATTGTAATCAGCGGTATTTTTTTAGTGATGTTTGCAGTAATGATTATATTGCGGGGAGGCAGTGTATTCATTAAAACCTGTGCAGTTAACGAAATCGCCGACAATTACCGTCTGCGTAATGTTATTATCAAAAACGGTGTAATCATTGATAATAAAAAATATGATTTATCCATAAACGGTAAAATTATCAAAGGCCTGCTTAAAAAAGGCATGGCGTCCGATATAGAAATTAAAGATGACATAATCAATGAAATGAAAATATTAAATCTGCAGGCTGATCGTATTGAAAACAGTTATGCGCGTATCAATACCGGGAAATCCGCAATCGATACCGGTAACCCCGAATTATTAAAAAATATACAGTTTTGTATAATCGAAGGCGCTGCTGCGGAGCTGGTTGAAGCCAGCGAGTATATAATGTCCGGCGGTGTGGAAATAACAAAAATCAAGACCAATCTGGTTTTTACCGGAGGATTTTTAGAAAATATTTCCATTAAAAACGGAATTATACGTAAAATGAAATTGGTGAAACCGCTACGCCGTTTTTCCCTGCATTTTATTTTTGCGAGTCCCGAAGCAGGCATGACAGCCGGAGGTATTTTTCCGGCTTTAATCGGAACTTTTTATCTTACTATCATGGCTATGCTGCTGGCTTTCCCGATTGGCGTACTGGCTGCAATTTATTTAAATGAATATGCCTGGCCTCCCCGGGCTGTTCAGATCATACGGACTGCCATTAATACTTTAGCCGGAGTTCCGTCAATAGTTTACGGGCTTTTCGGTATGGCGGTGTTTGTTAATTTTCTGGCTTTTCAGGTTTCTATTCTTTCCGGAGCGTTAACTTTGGCGGTTCTGGTTTTGCCGATTATTATTAATGCATCCGAAGAAGCGCTTAAAACCGTTCCGCGTGAAATGCGTGAAGCGTCTTTAGGTCTTGGCGCTACCAAACGGCAGATGATCATGACAGTGGTTTTGCCAGCGGCATTGCCCAATATTTTAACCGGCGCCATAATTGCCGTGGGCCGGGCAGCAGGAGAAACAGCGCCGATTTTATTTACCGCAGCAGCTTTTTATTTTCCCGGCCTGCCTGAAAGCATATTTAGTCCCTGTATGGCGCTTCCATACCAGATTTACGCTCTTATGACTGAAGGTACAGCGCGGGTGCAGACTTCCATAGCTTACGGTGCAAGTATTGTGCTGCTGCTGTTGGTACTGGCGATTAATTCCAGTGCAATTATTCTGCGCGGAATAATCAGGAAAAAACGGCAATGGTAGACCAATCACCTAAAATAGAACCGGTAATTACGGTAAATTCAGGATTGGTAATCAAGCGAGGCGAAAATATGCAAACATTACCCATTGGTCATTTAACAGCAGCAGTGCATACTGAAAACCTTTGTCTGTGGTTTGGGGACAATCAGGTTCTTCATGATGTCTGTCTTTCGGTTGCTGAAAAAAAAGTTACTGCCATGATTGGACCCTCAGGCTGCGGAAAGTCTACCATGCTGCGCTGTTTTAACCGCATGAATGATCTTATTGAAAATACCAAAATAACCGGCAGCATCAAAGTGTACGGCAGTGATATTTTCAGCCGCAATCTGGATCTCTGCGATTTAAGGGCCCGCATAGGCATGGTTTTTCAAAAACCCAATCCCTTTCCCAAAACAATTTTTGAAAATGTCGCTTATGGTCTGCGCATCAAGGGCATAAACGACCGCCGTCAGTTAAATGAAAAAGTTGAAATCTGTCTGCGGCGCGCCTGGATCTGGGATGAAGTAAAAGACCGACTGCATCATTCGGGTCTTAGCCTTTCCGGCGGCCAGCAGCAGAGGCTTTGTGTGGCACGGGCCCTGGCAACAGATCCTGAAATTTTATTATTAGACGAACCAACCTCGGCGCTTGATCCCCAGTCTACTGCCAAAATCGAAGAATTGCTTTTTGAACTCAAAAACCAGGTAACGGTATTGATTGTAACGCATAATATCGGACAAGCCGGCCGGGTATCTGACTTTACGGCATTTTTGTATTTGGGGAGGCTGGTGGAATTCGGTACAACTGAAAAAATTTTTACTACCCCTGAACAACCGGAAACCGAACGTTATCTGGAAGGAAAATTCGGATGATTGCCGGTGTGTTTAATTTGAATATCAGAAACGACTGCGCTGAACCGGTTTATAGTGAATCTTTACCGAACTATAATATGAAAATATGTCTCTCGCAGAGACCAACCTCAAGGTTGA
>DNNS01000619.1 GCA_003497555.1 Spirochaetia bacterium | reverse complement strand
AATAATCAGGCAGTGCGCGGTTTTGCCCTGCTTTATAAAGAAACTAACGGCGATGGGGAGTGGTCACTCGCCGATAAACTTATAGAAGCCAAAGAAATAAATAATCCGGCTGCAGCCATAAATTTCAATGCCGGCGGAGATACCGATATTTCCGTTTCCAACGATTATCCCACACGATTTTATATTGCAATTTCCGTGACCAATAAAGAATCCGCTGTTTTTACCAATTCCCTGAGAGTAAACTCCATTACACTTGCCTGCCAGGGAGCCCAAAGCGGCCTTGTCAATAATTCCAATTTTCTGTTTATTACCAATAGTTCGCAGCAGGCTTCCAAAATTGACACCCATCTTCTTTTACTCACCAATATTACAGTTATCAGTAATACTGTCAAACAGGGTTCATTTAACAATGTTTTCTTTAAAATGGTTTTTTCCAATACCGATCCGGATGCCACCAATTTTTTCAGCGGTCTGATAATTTCGAACCGCGGAACAGCCGGTACTGCCGATTTGGGTCTTTTTACCCTGTTTCGCGATAATGACGACGGTAATTTTAATGAAGTAAGCGATGAAGTTATAATGGCAGCAGCTCTGGGAACAGATAATATTTACCGGCTTTCAACCGCCATACCTGTAGAACTATACAGTACCAATGCCCGTATATTCTGGGGAACTTTTAATGTTAAAAACGGAGCAGGTCTTGACAAAACAATTGATTTGGCAGTGATGACCAACACCAATATTATTTTTAATCATACCTACAACGATCAAAGCGATTCCCGGCCTTTTATCCAGTCTGTCTGGCCGAATCCGGATAGTTTTACCGGCAGAATAATTCCTTCAGAGTCGCAGGATTACGATTTTTATTTAAAATCAATAAGTTATTCCCTGCCGGCTTCTTTCAGCACCAATCAGATTACCTCTGCTGCAGCTTTTTCTGTGTATATGGATGTGGAAAATACCAATAATTCCTGGTATCCTCAGTCGACTGTGCAGGTATTCAGGGGCGTAACCGTTCATGTCAGTAATTTTGCCGGTAATACTGCAGGCGAAGCCCGCCTTTATATGGAAACCAACGGAGATAATATTTTTTCCACCAATGCCGATTTACTTATTGCCAGTAATGCAGCGGTTAACGGTGTCTGTTTTTTAACCAATCTGTTCATTTCCAATCTTTCCGCTGATCAGAATAATCCGGCCTGGTTTTATCTTGCCTATACACTCACCAACAGCGATATCAGTATTGTGAAAAGCGAAAATATGGGTCTGCGTATTACCAATATGCTGTGTGCCGGGCCCAATGGCGGGGTTTTTGATAATCTCTCCCTGCTTACCTCAACAGCGCATAAAACCGGCAATATTGACAGCCTGAAAGTAAATGTAAATTATGTATCCAATGCCATTGTAAATATTTTCCCCAAGCAGGGAAGTTTTAATAACCCGTATCTGCGTTTTGCCATGGCCGGCGATGATACTGATGCTACCAATTATCTGTCCTGGGTAGATGTTTTTTCCAACCAGTTTACAACAGNNAACTCCCATATTCCCGCAGTAAAACTTTACCTTGACAACGATAATAATGTTTTCAGTACGGCTGATGACACTCCGCTGGCTGTAAACAGTTTTACTGCTGCCGGCACCAGGCTGTCTCTTTCCACTCCTCTGGCCATGCCCGGAACTAATGTCAAAACCTTTTTTGCTGTTTTTGATGTATCAAGCGAAGACACCAATGCTGTAGGCAAATACCTGGGTCTTCGGATCAGTAATGTTTCATTTGGTTTCAGTGACGGGCTTAATGACGGATTCGCCCAGAATTCATTTATCAGCGAGTTTAATCATGGCCCTGATTTCGCTACCAATATCTGCATTTCTGCGCTTACGGCGCGCGATTGGGATTTTAAAATTATTTCTTCCGCCAATTGCGCTCCGGTATCTATAGGAATATCCAATTTATACGCACTCTCTTATTTTGATATTGTGGGTGACGGTGAAAATACCTCAACTGAAAAAATTACCAATATCACTGTTGGTTTGTATGGTAAAAAATCCGATTTAGCGGGTGATTTACTGCTTTACCGCGATACCAATATTGTATCGGTTCTTTCCAACCATGATAAATTAACCGGTTCCAATGCGGTATCTGCACCGTCAGTTGCTGGTTTCAGCCTGAATGAATCAGGAATTTCCACTGACCCGCTTAATCCTGATCGTTTCTGGATTGGCATTTATATTACCAATCATGCAGCCGGGATTTATACCAATACGGTTTTGGCAAATATTACCAATGTGCTTTGCAGCGGCCCCAATAATGGAATTCTTACCAACTTTGAGATACTTACCAATGTATCTACAAATTATTCCCGTATTGATAATTATCTTGTTTATGCGTCTGCCAGCAATGTACTTTCAAGTTCCGTTGAACAGGGATCCTTCAATAATGTAGCTTTTGCACTGCGTCTTTCCAACAGTGATCCCGATGCCCAGTATTATTTTAACAGTTTACGGGTTACCAATACCGGTACAGCCACTAATTCCGATCTGGGGTCTTTTCAGCTGTTCCGGGATAACGGCGACGGAGTTTTCTCATCAGCTCTTGATACGGTAATTGCCAATGCCTCTTCACTCACAGGCAAGGAATATATTTTATCATTTACACCGCAGATTATTACCAATGATCTGTTATGGGGACTTTTTAATGTTGATTTCAGTTCTGCTGTTAACAATACGGTTGCTCTTGCCGTAGCCGGCGCATCGGGCAGCAATGTACTCGGGTTTTATGATAATTTCAGCGATAATTATTCGCTGCTGCCCACATGCAGTGCTCCAGCGCAAATTCCAGCCAGTCCCTACAGTGCTGTAATTATTCCCTATTCTTCCAAACCCTATGATTTTTATCTGTTTTCGCTTGATTACAGCTCTATGCCCCAGTCATTTACTTCCAATCAATATATTCAGGCCGCTGCCATGGAAGTTTTTATGGATACCGAACAGCCTGATCAGCAGTATTTTACCGGACTGGATGTAAATTTGGGTTCTACAAAAAGTTCCAATCAGATTTTCGGAATTGCCGACCTGTATAAAGAAAGCAGCGGAAATACTACTTTTTCAATTGCAGATACCCTGCTGGCATCTACCAACATAGCTGCGGGCGGCAGTTTCAGTCTTTCGCTTTCCAATTCCAATATCACGAGCAGCACAGACCAGCCTGATCGCTTATACCTGGTTTTCAGACTCACCAATAACGTGGAACTTGCCAAAACCAATACGGTTTTTTTCAAGATTACCAATATTTATTGCTCCGGGCCCAACGGCGGCGTTTTTACCAACAAACAGTTATTAACCAATTTTTCACGCGAGGCGCGTATTGATAACGGCAAGGTAATTGTTAATTACATTACAAATTATCAGGAACCGGCTAAGCCCAAACAGGCTTCTTTTAATAATATTTTTCTGAAAATGAG
>DNNS01000462.1 GCA_003497555.1 Spirochaetia bacterium | reverse complement strand
ATGAAAATGACACACACTGCGATAAATTTTCCAGGGAGGGAGGGATGCTTCCGTTTTTACATCAAGCATGATATAGTATTCTTAAAAAAAGGTATTAGTATGTTTGATGTTCTTTATGCTCAAGCCCAGGCACAAGCCGGGCAGTCTCCAACCAATCCGCTCATGCAGTTTCTTCCCCTCATTATTATTTTTATCATTTTTTATTTTCTGCTGATCAGGCCGCAATCGGTAAAACAGAAAGAAATAGAAAAAAAAAGAGCTGCGCTTGAAAAAGGCGATCGTGTTATTACCAGCGGCGGTATTTACGGCAAAGTCGTTAAAATTAAAAACGATGTAATTGTACTGGAAGTTTCCAATAATGTTAATATTGAAGTTGCACGTACTTTTATTGCCAATGTTCTTGAAAAAGAACAAAATAAAGGCAGCAGTGCCGTGCAAGAAAGCGAAAATAAATAATTTAAATTTTTTTCACCGGCGGCCACCCTATGTCCAAATCTTTCCGACTATTTGTTATTGCAGGTATTTTAATCACCGGATTGGTTTTTCTGCTTCCTACCATCCGCTGGTATTTTATTATTCCTGATGAAAATAAAAAACTGCTTGATCTCGGAATTGAGGAATGGACCAGACGCGGCTATAATCCTGATAAAATTACCGAATTAAAAGATCTCATTGTTTATCGCAGTAAAGTTGTTTCTTTGGGTCTTGACATTGTCGGCGGAATTCACGTTGTGCTCGAAGCCGATTTTGACAAATTTGCAGGAAAACTCGGTAAAAAACCGGATGAAATAACAGAAGATGAGCGCAAAGAGGCCATTGAACGCATTCTGCAGAAACTCCGAAACCGTATTGACCAGTTCGGGGTTTCCGAGCCGAATATACGCAGGCAGGGAAAAGACCGCATAGTTATACAACTGCCCGGTGAAAAAGATACATACCGCATCAGAAAAATCATTGAAACCGAAGGCGAGCTGGAATTCAGAATGGTTGATGATGATCTTACCTCCCGTCTTGAAATTGATACTGAAAGCAAAAAAGTTCTAAATGCCGATAAAATACCGGCTGATTATGAAGTAAAATATGTATATAAAAAAAATGATGCCGGTAATCCCGAGCCCTATTACCCGGTTGTAGTGCAAAAAGACGCAGTCATGAAAGGCACCAGCATCAAAAGCGCCTCGGTAGGATACGGAGAATTCAACGATCACATCATCCGCTTTGAACTTGATTTCAGGGGCGCGAAAATTTTTTCTGATGTTACCGGGACCAATCAGGGCAAGGCGCTTGCTATAATTCTTGACGGCAAGGTTCAATCCGCCCCCCGCATTAATGAACGCATTTCCGGCGGTTCCGGGCAGATAACTGGAAGTTTTACCCCTGAAGAAGCCAAAGACCTGGCGCTTATTCTAAAAGCCGGTTCACTCCCGGTTCCTATTGCAATCATTGAAGAAGAAATGATTGGGCCGTCAATGGGGCGCGATCTGCTGCAGAAAAGCATCAAGGCTCTTTTAGCCGGGATCCTGCTGGTTATTGTTTTCATGCTTATTTTCTACAGATCTTCCGGCCTGATTGCCAGTATAGCGCTGCTGCTGAACGGTTTTTTAATAATTGCTGTTCTTGCTCCCCTGCAGTTTACCATTACCCTGCCGGGAATAGCAGGCCTTATTTTAACCATGGGAATGGCTATAGACGCCAATGTAGTTATCTTTGAGCGCATCAAGGAAGAACTAACTGACAACCAGCGTACTATTTTTGAAGCCTGGGAACGCGGTTACGATAAAGCTTTCTGGTCCATATTTGATTCCAATATTACCACCCTGATTGCAGCTTTTATTCTATCCAGTTACGGTACCGGGCCAATCAAGGGTTTCGCAGTTACGCTTTTTATCGGTATTATAATAAGTATGTTTACTGCGCTTTTTGTAACGCGGTATATTTTCGACATGCTTTTTCATTTTAATATTTTCCGCAGATATTCAAAAATAATTATATAGGCAATAAAACATGAAAATAAATTTTTTAAAAATACAGATTCCCATGCTGATTTTTTCCGCTGTATTAATAGGGTTTTCATTATATTGCATAATATTTTCAAGAGGATTTAAATTCAGTACTGATTTTACCGGCGGTATTGAAATTAATGTGACCTTCAGCCGTTCGCTGTCAATTGAATCCATGCTGAGTGTTTTTAAAAAAGAAAACCTGCAGGTAGATATTCAAAAAATTCTTGATAAAAACAGTTATTTTATTCGTACCGGAAGCAGGGAAGATGCCCAGCAGGTATCAGACCGCATAAAAGAAATTATTAATGTTAACTTTGCAGATTACACGCCCAATTATGAAAAAAGCTCCCTGGTGGGCGCCATGATGAGCCGTGATAATCAAAAGGCAGCTCTTAAAATTGTTATTATTGCTCTGATTGCAGAATTAATTTATCTTGCCTTTCGCTTTAAATTTTATTACGGCTTTGCCGCTATAGTTGCCCTGATTCATGATGTTATTATCATGCTTGGCGCTGTTTCCTTTTTGGGATTGGAAGTGGATATCCTTACCATCTCGGCAGTTCTCACCATACTTGGCTATTCGGTAAACGATACAATAATAATATTCGATCGGGTGCGCGAAAATTTACATTTAAAAACCGCAATGAATATTACCGGAATCTTTAATCTATCCATCAATCAGATGCTGAAACGTACAATATTCAGTTCACTTACAACCTTGTTTGTTGTATTTATGCTTTATTTTTTCAGTTCAGGGTCCCTTAATAATTTTTCATTTGCCCTGATAGTGGGAATGATATCCGGCACTTATTCAACTTTATATATCGCACCGCCTGTAGTAATCATGTGGAATAAATTCCGCTCTATTTCCTGATTTTTCCCGGCGGTTTCAATAAATGAAATCAACAGTTGTTCTAAATGCCGGTTTCGGCAATTCGGTAATGATTGATAAAATTGTAGCGATTATAAATCCTGATTCTTCTGCGGGACGCAGACTGCGCGATGAAGCCAAAACCGGCGGACTGCTGGTTGATGCCACCCAGGGCCGGCGCTGCCGGGCCATGATCATTGCCGAAACCAGACACGTTATTTTATCTTCCCTTAGCACTGATTCGCTTTCCGCCCGCATTAATCACGGCGATGAAGAAAAAAAACATGCCGAATAATTTTATTGTAATTACCGCTCCCTCCGGGGCCGGTAAAAGCACTTTGATTGAAAAACTCCGCAAGCAAGACCCGGCGCTGGTTTTTTCGGTTTCCTATACAACCCGGGCGCCGCGCGGCCGCGAACAGCACGGCCGGGAATATTTTTTTATCAGTGAACAGGAATTTCGAAAAATGATCAGCAACAACGAGTTTCTGGAATGGGCCGAGGTGCATGGAAATTTATACGGAACTTCGTCGGCATTTATCAATGAACAGCTCTCTTGCGGCAAGACCGTACTTCTGGATATTGATGTACAGGGAAGTATTATCCTCATGGATAAGGGCGTAAAAGCGGTATATATTTTTATCAGTGTGCCTTCCATCGCCGAACTTGAAAAACGCCTCCGCCGCCGGGCTACGGATGCGCCTGAAGTCATTGAAAAGAGACTTAAAAACGCTGAAAAAGAAATGGCCGAAATGCACCGCTGGCAGCATGTTATTATCAACGATAATTTAGAGAGGGCTTTCCAGAATCTGAAAATCATTATATACTCTATGTGATATCTCGCGGAGGAAGCATGTTTCTGGATCTCGAAAAAGTAGTCGATTATAAAGATAACCGTTATGAACTGGTACGGGCCTGTATGGATTACGCAGAAAAAACCAAAATTGTCAATCCTGACGATTATATAAAATCAGGCGAAAAACCCGCGCTGATTGCCATTAATGATATTTTAAATGGGCGCATAAAATTTACCGCTATTCCGGAAGAAGATCTTGAGTCATACGACGATGATGAACTTTCCGCAGTTCCTGCCGAAGAAGAAATCTGAAGATTTCCTGATTTTTTTTCCGTGAAACCCCGGGCGGTAATAATTACCGGGCCGACTGCATCGGGAAAAACCAGACTGGTGCACAGTCTGTATCAAAGCGGCGATCTGATAATCAATGCCGATTCCATGCAGGTATATCAGTACTGCTCCATCGGCACGGCTAAACCCCATCCGCAGGAAATAACCCAATTTAATTACCGGCTGATTGACTGCATTGCGCCCGATAAAAATTTCAGTGTTTATGATTTTTTCCAGGCTGCGCTTGAACTTATTAACCGCCACCAGGGCCGAATCTTCATTGCCGGCGGAACACCCCTGTACATCAGGATTCTTAAACAGGGAATTTTCAGCAGTGCGGATGTTAGCCGTAAAAAATATGAAGATCTGCTGAAGCAAAACGGCGCGGACTGGTGTATAAAACTGCTTATTGAAAAAGATCCGGAATATGCAGCAGAATGCGATTTATCCAATTCCCGGCGGGTGATCAGGGCGCTTTCTGCCATGGATGAAAGCGGAAAAACTTTTACCGAAATGCGCCGCAGCAGGTCCGCGCCGTTTGTGGATTTTCTTACACTGATCCTGCAGGTTGACAGGCAATTGTTATATGATAGAATAAATAAAAGAACCGAGGAGATGTTTGCAGCGGGTTTTATTGATGAGGTTAAAAATCTTATCTCCATGGGAATAACAGCTGAACACCAGATTATGCAGGCCATAGGTTACAGAGATATTGTACAATTTCTATCCGGAAACCCCGGCGGGCTGCAAAAACTGATAAATACAGTCCAGACCCAAACACGTAATTTTGCCAAAAGACAGGAAACCTGGTTTCGCAGAGAACCCGGCGCTGTTTTTGTCAATCCTGATAATTTATCCGCGGTAAATAGTCTTGTTTACAGGCATTATAATGCATCGTGAGTTTGCTGTTATTATGGCCGGCGGTAAAGGCCAGCGTTTCTGGCCCAAAAGCCGTGCGGACAGGCCGAAGCAGTTTGCTTCCATTACAGCAGACGACTGCATGATCAAGGAAACCGTAAAAAGACTATTGCCGGTTTTTCCCAGACAGAATATTTTTCTTGCCACCGGGCAAAATTATCTGCCTGCCGCTTCTGCGCTTGACCTTTTCCCTGCTGCCAATATTATCGCCGAACCCTGCGGCCGCGATACAGCTGCCTGCATTCTGCTTTCCGTGCTTTCCATTCCCGGCGGCGAAAACGATATTTTTTATATTCTCCCGGCAGATCATTATATCGATAATTTTCCTGCCTATCATGCAGATATCCGTACTGCCATGGAAACAGCTTCAGGCGGCGCTGTGGTCATTATCGGCATCAAACCTTCCCGGCCTGAAACCGGCTATGGATATATAAAAACTTCCGGCAGTTTAAGCCCCTGCCCGGTAGAATGCTTCAGGGAAAAACCCGATACCGATACGGCAGTCCGGTATATAAGCAGCGGAGATTATCTCTGGAATTCCGGAATGTTTTTTTTCACCCGTTCCATACTCGGGGCCTTCCGCAAATATGCTCCGGAACACTGGCAGATTATGCACCAATACATGGCTGAAGAAAACAATCAAAAAAAATACGATCTTTTTTGTTCGTTAAAAAAAATATCATTTGATTATGCAGTACTGGAACACTGCGCCAATCTGCTTTGCGTGCATTCGTCATTTGTCTGGGACGACGTCGGCTCCTGGAATGCAGCGGCGCGTCTGGGTGCGCGTAAAAATCCCAATTCTTTCCTTCACGACTGCGAAAACACCCATGTGTTTCAGGATGATAATAATCTTTTTTTTGTTGTAAATTCCCTGTCCAACATCAATATTGTCAAAGACGGAAATATCGTTTACATCTCCGATTCGCGCCATGAAGAAAAGATTAAAAATATTCTTGAAAAACTGGCGCAGCAGGAAACCACCAGGGGTTATATCTGACCTTATGTTTAAAAAGCTTTTTTCTGAAATTTCCAAGGCGGTAGTAGGGCAGGAACAGCTGCTTGACATGCTGCTCACCGCTCTCTTGTCCCCGGGGCATGCCATTATAATCGGAGTACCCGGGCTGGCCAAAACCCTGCTGGTAAAAACTTTAGCCCGGGTTTTCAATATTGATTTTACCCGCATTCAGTTTACTCCTGATCTCATGCCGTCCGATTTAATCGGTTATGAAATTCTTGAAGAAACCTCCGGGAAAAAACGCATGAAATTCATCAAAGGTCCGGTTTTTACCAATCTGCTGCTGGCTGATGAAATAAACCGTACTCCTCCCAAAACCCAGTCTGCCCTGCTGCAGGCCATGCAGGAAAAAGAGGTTAGTGTTTCCGGCGAGACCATGCAGCTTGACGAACCTTTTTTTGTTCTTGCTACCCAGAATCCTCTGGAGTTTGAAGGAACCTATCCTCTGCCCGAAGCCCAGCTTGACCGTTTTATGTTTATGCTGCCGGTAAATTATCCGGCCCGTTCCGAGGAAGTGGCCATTGCTCTTAAAGACGCCGAGGCAGGCCTGGAACATGTAAATAAAATTTTCAGTAAAAAAGATCTTATAGATTTTCAGAAAAAAGCTGCTGACATTCCCATAGCTGAAAAAGCAGCGGATTGGATAGTCCAGATGGTACAGGCCAGCCGTCCGGAATGCCCAAACTGCCTTGAATCTGTTAAAAAATACGTACGTTACGGGGCAGGCCCGCGGGCTTCCAGATTCACTGTCAGGGCAGCCCGGGCAGCTGCCTTTATTGAAGGATGCAGGGAAGTAGAGCGCCATCACATAGAAAAGGTTTTCCCGGCAATCATGCGCCATCGTATAATACTCAATTTTGCCGGTAATTCTGAAAATATATTATCCGATGATATTATCCGCTCCCTGCTGGATATTAAACTGTAAAATGAGCTGGTGCAGCGGTAAAAAAAAATTTGCCGATTTCTGCCGGCTTTTTATTCCTGACCATTCCGGGCAGGCGGTTTTTCAGGATATTAAAAATAATTGCATAATAAATAGCGGGGAAATTTTTAAAGATATCTGTGCAGTTATTTCCGCCTGCAGTAAAGAGCACGGTAAAGCCCTGCTATTTCTTGACAGCGGGCGCTCATTTTTATCCGCCCTGTTCGGCTGCCTGGCATCGGGAATAAAACCGGTTCTGATAAACAACAAGCTGCGGCAAGAAATTTCGTTATTAGCCGGACTTTACGATTTTATAATCACCAATCAGGAATACTATGAAATAATCAGGGAATACGCTGCTCCAGATACCAGATATCTGCTGGTAGATTCCCTGGCGCCGGGAATCGCAGATTATTCGGTTTTACCGTCAGTTGACTCTTCCGATACCGCCCTTTATCTTTTTACTTCCGGTTCCACCGGCGCTCCCAAGCTGGTGGCAAAAACATTTGATAACCTTTATCATGAAACCGCCGCTTTGGCTGATTTTTTTAAAATCCGCAGCAGCGATATTTTTTACCCGCTGGTCCCGGCTTTTCATATTTACGGGCTGCTGTTTGAAGTGCTGCTGCCTCTTTTTTGCGGAAGCTCCATAATATTAAATGCGCATTTTTCCCCGACTTTTACCTTTGAAAAAATCATTCAGGAAAAAAAAGCCACTGTTATTATTGCCAGCCCTCTTCATTTCCAGACCATGAGCGGTTTCCTTGACAGTTATAAAAAAGATGATTTTACTTTTTTCCGGCATTGTGTATCTTCCACCATGGCTATGGATGTTGCGCTGGCAGAATCTTTTTATAGAAAATTGGGCATGATTATTACTGAAATTTACGGTTCTACCGAAACCGGAGGTATTGCTTTCCGGCGGTATGCGCATAATTCCCGCTGGAAGTTTTTTGATTTTGTTTCCCACCGGCTTGACCGTGAAAATGTGCTGTCTGTTTCTTCGCCGACGGTAAGCCTTCCGGAAGGCGGGGAATCCTGGTACGCGACCGGGGACGTAATAGAAGGAGACCGGCAATTTAATCTTCTGGGACGGGTCAACCAGATTATAAAATCAGCGGGTAACCGTGTGTCTGCCGTTGAAATTGAAAACGCCTTAAAAAAATCCGGTCTGGTAAATGATGCTGCGGTTATTGCCAAAAAATGCGGGGGTCTGCGCGGTGAAGCCGCTGCAGCCTATGTGGTACCGGCAGCTGCAAATGAACATATAATTGAAGAACTTAAAAAAGCCATGTGCAATCTGCCGGAATTCAAACGTCCGCATTTTTATAAAATAATGAATGAAATTCCCCGCGGTCCGGGCGGCAAGGTATTTTATAAAAACCTGCCGGAAATATAAAAAATAATAAAATTTACTTTTTTTCGTGTGCCCCACTGTGGCATGATGTCTCCCTCCCTGGAAAATAC
>DNNS01000097.1 GCA_003497555.1 Spirochaetia bacterium | reverse complement strand
CATTCATCAAGATATTCACGCAAAGAAGGATTTTCGATACGAGCATGTAAATCATTACCCCTGTATAGGTTATAATGATCAACATTGGCGCTTGATGTTATGTTCCATTTAACAAGACATCCTCTGGGCTCATTGATGAATGAGATATCATATGGTTGATAGATGCGAAAAGGCAGAGTAGAAATAAAAGTATTATTTGTAGCTGCAATACCGCTCGATGAAGTAACAACTGCTGTTACTGTAAAATTGCTGCGGGCGGTATAAATATGCGAAAATAATTCTGTAGAAATATCCATAACACACGGCGAGTAACTATTTGCTTGACCGTCACCCCAATTGATATTTACCAAAATTATGGTACCGCTAAGTACCCGGGCATTAAGGTTGAAAACGGTATTTTCTCCTGATATACAAGGTGTAACGGCAGGACTCATGGATGAAAATATAACGCCTGAAAAAACTTCAATAATGCCAAGTGTTCTGAAAGCAACAGGGTTTATTTGATTGCTAAACTCGGAGGCAATCCAATTAGCTGATTTGACATTAGAAGAAAGTTTAACTTCATCAATAATTCCGTCAAAATAATTATTTTGAAAAGTACCGATTTTAAAAGTCTCGGTTGAGAGGGGAATATCTCCTGCTTTGGCATTGGTTTTTACGCAAATACCGTTTAAATATAATCTGATATCAGTACCATTATAAACACCGCATAGATTTACCCAATCAGCTGATAATGCGCTGTTATATTTACAGGAAGTTGCATTTATCCATAGCCGATAGCCTTCATTGCCGCTGTCATCAACAAGGTCAAGAAAATACGCATTACCGCTCGGGTATTTTGAAGCTATTGCCCGCCTGCCGTTTGTCGGTATCTCGGCGCCGCTGTATTTAATCCAGGCTTGCAGGGTAATTGCCGGGGCTGTTATATCGCCGCTGCCGGCAGTACTGTGAAGAACAACATTGGAATTAATATGAATAAAATCAAGACCCTCGCCGATTTTACCGCTGACTGTACCTGGATAATCCAAAACAGTGTGTTTATTGGTAGGAGAGCCATGATTGGTATTGATAGTAGAATCAAGAACCGCTGAACCGGTATTTTCCGATAAATGCCATACGCCGGAATAATGTTCGGACCATACACCGGTTTTATTCTGCTGATTACCCGGTTTTGTTTTATCAAAATACATGTATAAAATATTTGAAGACTGTTCTGTTACGGAAAAATACGGTATTTTTATCCAGGCAATAATAGTACCGGTATTGTAATACTCTATTTCATGCATAAGCTTATTGTCATTTGCTGCTAACGTAAAAACAATATCATCGCCGCTATTTGATGCATAGGTTGATAGATCACTGCTGTTACTGATTACTACTAAAAGAGGAAAATTAGTCAGATCTCCGCCTATGGCAGGATTATTGGTTATGGCCTGGCGATAAGTCCAGTTGGAATACCATGGGAATAAAGAAGAACATATTATTAAAGGAAAAAAAAATAATTGTATTATGTTAATTTTTTTCTCCCCGTGATAATGATTTATTATATCCGCCACTACCCAGCTCCTTTTCTAATTTATTGGTCGCAAAACAGTACCACTGCGTTTACCCGAATTTGCTGCTAATTATTTCTGAGTATTTTTTTAGTATCCCGATTAATTTTTCTTTATCCAGTTTGTTAAATCTGTTTTGCGGAATACTGGTTCCTACAGCCGCAATTATTTTATTTTTTTTATCTATTATAGGAAAACCTATTTTTGCAACATCATCTTCTTCGCAGATTAAGGAATATCCCGTTTTTTTTATTACTTCAAGATTTGTTTTAAGCATCTCGGCATTATTGATATTATTCCATTTTTCTCTGGGCAAGCCGTTTTCAGTAATGCAAATCTCCAAATCTTCAGGTGTCTGGAAGGCCAAAAGCACTCTTCCGGTTGCGAGTAAATAAATACTCCATAAGGCATATTTATCAAATTTTACTTCCAGCTCGGCGTTGTTTCTTTTTAATTCGTAAACAGTGTAAAGCTTCCCTGCTTTTATGGTATTTAATACCACACTTTCGTTTATTTCATTAGCGAGTTCATGCAGATGGATTTTCGCCAGAGCTGTTATATAATTAAAATATTGCCCGTCTTTAACCAGCTGATAAGGCTTGATACCCAGTAAATATCCAACACCATTTAAGGATTTTTCCACATAACCTTCATCAAGCAGTGTTTTTATAATATGAGAGCAAGTTGCCTGATTTAGTTTGAAGCGCCTGCATATGTCTTTAATTTGCCGGGGTTGTAATGGTTCTTCCGATATGTATTCAAGTATGGCTATCGCTTTTTTTATAACTTTAATCATTTGATTTTTTCTTCCTTGAAAATAAAATTTAAATATTATTATCAGAAACCGGGCAATTTATAAGGCAATGCTCCACAATTGAAGTATAATATGGACGGCTTTGTATTCTGTCAAGTTTACATAAAGCAGTACACACTGTTTCCGGAGTTATTTCTGACGGCAGGGGCAGATCTGTTTGCGAACCAATCATTTCAGGGCCAGCTTCGCCCACCAATCCGTATTTTTGAGCCCAATCGCAGCGTAATTGATCGCGCTTTCCCCAGTTGAATATTTTATTATCAATCTCTATTTTATATGTTATTTCTTTGGATATTGCTTTTACCGGGCATTGATCAGCGCATTTAAAACATTTTTTGCATAAAGGAGGTCCATGATAAACCGCATCTTCATCTAAAACCGCATCAGTTATCAGCGCGGCAATTCTTTGATTCCCACCATATTCTTTGGTTAATAAATTACCGCTCCAGCCCAGATCTCCCAATCCGGCAGCCAGAGCAGTAAAAGAATTTCCAGACAGATCTGGTTGATATTTACCGGCAATTACCTGCCCGGCTAATCCGTTTAAATCAAAAGTATAGGCTGTTTTATAGCCGAATTGATTTAAATAATTACTCATTTTGTACAAAGCTTCAGATAATAATTGAAAAACAGTCACATGTAACGAGATACTGAAATGCCCGACTTTTTTGCCCTCACCCTTGCCGGCCCATTCAACACTTGCCCTGGGGAAAGGTATGCCAATGGCTATTATACTGCGCGCATTTGCAAGATAATTTTCGGCATTCTTTACGATACGTTTATTTTTTGATAAAACAGGATTAGCCGGATAAGGTTTATAACCGTATTGCTCGACAGAAATATCAGCATTAAATTTCCAGGTATGCCTGTCAACTTCAAAATATTTTTCATTATCTGCTGTCAGTATTTTTTCCAGTTGGGAAGCAATATTAGCTATGCGTTCGCTGGATGATACTCCAAACAAACGTACTCCTCCCTCAAAAGCAATGGCCTGCAAAGCGGTTTTAACAGCTGCAGATGACAACTGGCGAGAAGGTATGGTGAAAATTGCTGACGGCACCGCTGAAGTAGGAAAAGGCAGACTGGTAATTATCACTTTCCAGACCATACCGGAATCCGTTAAATTAAAAGTTTTGATAATCTTCTGTGGTTTTAATCCGGAAACAATTAAAGCAGAATGACCATACTTCTCGATTTTATTGGCAATGAGCAGCTCGACTCTGCTGCCAATATCATTAAAATCCGGCATATTATTAAATCCTGCCAGTATCAGGCTTTGGGCATCCGGTAAAAAATATGCCGGAAGGATACCCGATTTTTCAAGATCAGTTTTTGAAAAAAACAATACGCGGTCTGCATCATTTGTATAAGCCAAATTTAACAGCTCATTTTTTACTATTTCAAGCTGCTCTGCTCCTGCTGCCGGAGTCATGGGCTTTCTGGAACGGGGAAGCGTACAATATTTTTTATCCCAAAATCGCTTTTTTTTGGGGACACAGGCTTTTATACAATTTCCCATTTTCCAGCCGTACAGCATGCCTGGATTTCTGGTGGCTTCTTCTGTTCTTTCCAGAATAATTTTTTCATCGATTTTTTCCGGCCATGGCATGAGAACATCAAGCCCAAAATTTTCACCGATCCCGCAACGCCATAAATTTCTGTTTGGAAAAGAGTATTTTTTGTCTTCAATTTCAATCTGTAACATTCCGGAAACTTCCTTATCGAAAGACCTGGTCGGGCAGTTTTTAGCGCATAAAAGACATTTATCGCATAACGGTTCTCCTGAGTACAGAGGGTCCGCAGTAAGCTGAGCATCTGTAATTATTGTAACAAAACGCTGTCTGGTTCCGAATTCCGGAGTAATGCACAGGTTATGCCAGCCTATTTCTCCCAGGCCCGCAGCAACCGCAGCATAATAATGACAAATATCACCCATCCAGCCCCGCTTTGCTCCGCGATCCGGCCGGTAATTCCAGTATACTGACTGCGCCAGAGGTATTGCATTAAAACCGCATTCTTGTAAAACAAGGGCAAGTCGATAGGCAATAAAATTGAGAGTATAGGCAACGTTGGAAATTACCTTGGCCGGTCCGGGAATTCTTACATCAGGTTCTGATCCCAGTTCTATACATGCATCAGGCAAATGCACAGCGCATACTATGGCTGACTTTGCAGTCGGCATAACTCCCAGCGGGCTGTGTTCCAGAGGAGCTTTATC
>DNNS01000616.1 GCA_003497555.1 Spirochaetia bacterium | reverse complement strand
TTCAGGTATTCTTAAACGCGGAGAAAATTTTATTCTGGTTAACAGCGATGGAAAACTGGTAATCTTTAATCAGCAGACTGTGCAGTATGAAAAAAAAATCAGCAGCGGTAATTTTTCCGATATTTTTATCGATAAAAATCTGCTCTACACCGTCTCGGCCGAAGGCGAACTGCATTGCCATAATCTTGATAATAACAATATGGTGTGGTCAAAAAATACCGACGAACGTTTTATCGGCAGTATTTTTCACCGGACGGACAGAGGCCTTTATATTAATAATATGCAGAATGAAGCTTATCTGATAACTCCGGAAGGCCTGGTTGAAAAGACACAGATTGATTTTCACAGGATCCTTGCTGACAGAAATCATGCCTGTTTAAACAGCAAAACCGGTTCCGGATTATGCTATCAATACAGCGACAAAAAAATCTCGCTCTTCAGCCGGTGATATAACTGTCAGAAATATTTTTATATACCCCGCACATCCCGTTCTGTTCCGGAGCCATTTTTTTTACATGAAAAAAAACGATCTTGGTTGTGACATTTAATGCATAAAAATATATTTATAAATTATTTCAGGAAGTATTTTAAATAAAAATGCAGTTAGTCTGTTTATTGCACCGTAAACAATTACTGTTTTTCTGCGCATTAATCCTTTATAAGCTGCAAGCGCTGCATTTTTAATTATTTTTTTATTATTAAGATAATCAACAGGTTTAAACGATACAGAAACTTCTGAAGCGAATTCAGTAGGCAGTGCACCCGGACAAAAAGCCGAGACAGTAATGTTTTTATGTAATAATTCATAATGCAGAGATCGGGAAAAGGAAAGCACATATGCCTTGGTTGCAAAATACACCGCCATACCTGGCCCCGGCCGCAATGCCGCCATTGATGCAACATTTAGGATTTTTCCATAATTGTTTTTTAGCATATTTTCCAGAAAAAGACGGCAAAGTTTAGTTAGAGAAAGAATATTAATATTTATTAAGGACACAACTTGTGTAATATCTGCGTTATTAAAAGCGCCGAATTGCCCTATACCGCAGTTATTTACCAGCACGTGTATCTCGATATTTTTACTCGCAATAAAATTATAAATTTGCCGAGGAGATTCGGGTTCATTCAAATCAACGGAAATAATTTCAGCAGTTATATTATATTTACCGGCAAGTTCACAAGCCAGAGATGCAAGTTGATCACTGCGACGGGCAGCAAGAAAAAGATTAAATCCATTTTCAGCAAAAACATGGGCAAGCTCTCTTCCCAGACCGCGGGAAGCACCGGTGATTAATGCATTATTGCCTGACATCGAGTTTTTTTGATTTTTTTAAATTGGAACAAGCGCGGCAAATTGCCAGATCAGCAATACCCCTGCGCAGATTTTTTCGAATACGTATATATTCCGGATGTTTCCAGATATCGATAATATGTTCCCGGTTGATATTTCCGAATATCTTGCTTCGGTAAAAATCAGCAGTACATAAAAGCACGTTTCCCTGATAATCTATTTTTACCTCTTCATAAACAATAATACAGTTATCCCGGGTGCTTTCTTTTTCCAGAATAACCGCGCCGCCGCGGTTATTAAGAAAACTTTCGGCTATGCGGTTGACATGAATATATTCCGGGTACTTGGCTATTACGGATTTCAGTTTGCTTGCCAAAATGCCTGCAACTTTATTGTGATCGGTAACAGCGATTTCGGCAGTACCTGAAGCAATGAGTTTATCTGCCATTTCCATGTCAAGAAAATCGCCGTTAGTGCATACTCTGGAAACTGCTTGAGGCAGTTTTTTTGTTGCATAGGAAATAAATTCCGGAAGCCTTTTATCATGCAGCGGCTCGTTATATAAATGATACATCAGAGTACCGCTATATTTAATTTCAGCCAGTTGATCGATTATGCGGTGAAAAGTATCTTCGTTCATAAATAAATCAGGTATTGATTTTTCAATACTTACCGGGCAATAAAAGCATTTCCGGTTGCACCAGGTGCACGTTTCTATCGCAATAATCCTGAAAAAAAAAGCATCACGGTATTTGAGTAATGCATAAACCNNTTTATCTTTTGTCAGAAAAAGAATCATATGCCGGATATATTCTCCAAGCAGAGGGAAAAAAGCCCATAGATATGATAATTTTCTTTTTGATTTAATCAATTTAAAAAAATAAACCGGAGACAGCATGAACTTCAGTAAAGTTTTAAGTTTATTGTATTTAAAATGAAATTTTCTGACCAGTTCGGTAATGTCATAATTATGCGCTGCATAGCGGTATTTTTGTTCGTTTTCGCGCAGGAGATTGGCGTCATCGTCCAGCGCAATCATTTCCGCATCAGAAAGCGATATGTTTTTTTCATGATAAATATCGCATCCCGGTACCGGGAAAAAAATATTGAAATAAGCGGTTGAAGGCCTGATGCGATCAATAAGTTTAACGGTTTGCTCAATGTCTTCCTGGTCTTCGCCGGGGAAATTAAATAGAATATTGGCAAAAGGACGAATACCAACCCTATGACAATCATCAAAAACCCTGATGATTTGCCCTGTAGTAATTCCTTTTTTCATGAGTCGAAGCATTTTATCTGACCCGGATTCAACGCCGAAATCAAGCTGAATACATCCGCTTTCACGTAAATGCTTTAACATTTCGTAATCGATATTGTTGATACGCGACTGCCCGGCCCATAATAAATTGATTTTTCTGCAGATCAATTCATCGCATAATCTGTGAACATAATTTTTATCGCCAGTGCATGCGTCATCAATTACATAAAAGGCATCAATTTTAAAATTTTTTTTCAGATATTCAAGATCATTACATACTGATTCCGGTGAACGCGTGCGAATTTTACTGCCGCTGTAATTCTTAATGTTTTTATTAACACAAAACCGGCAGGCAGAGGGACACCCTCTGCCGATTAAAAAATGAAAAGCAGACAGATAAATACCGCGAAAAGTGTTGGCATTTGGTGTAGTATAGTATTTCATATCCAGTAAATTAAAATCAGGATATGTAATTTCGTCAAGATTATTACTAAATGTCAGTGAATCGGAAAAACACAACTGGCCTTTTTTCAAGTAGCAGGCATTACTTATTTCAGAAATATCAATTTTTTTTCTGCTAAAATCACAAATTTGTCTTAGCGGTATTTCACCCTCACCGCGTATAATAATATCAAACGGCGATTTTTCATAAATAAATTCTTCCGGGAAGAGAGTGGGATGAATTCCTCCGGCTACAATCAGGGTCTGGCTACCTTGCTTAATCAGTTGATTCTTCAAACCCTGTGCCAGATATTTTACTAGTGGAAATTCATAAGTAAAAGATGAAATTCCAATTACTCTGGTTTTAATAGTCGATAATTTTTGAATTAATTTATTTGCCAGCAGGAGTTTTTCTGGATATTTAATGAAATGCTTTACACGCTCTTCGATTAATAATACACGATAACCATATTTGATAAGATAACCACCCAGATGGAGATAGGCGATTGGAGGCCGGTATCTGGCAAATGCCCTGGAAGGGGGTACGATTAAAACAATATCATATTCCATGTATGAGTTTTAGTATATCATAAAAATAATATCTGTAACAATCTCACAAATTCCAACTTTTCAAAAAAATGAAAAGCTGGAATTTGTGAGAAAAATATTAACATTCAAGGCAGAAAAGCGTGATAAATTCTCCCGAGAGTGTGTAAGTTATAGCCCATTAATCTTTATTTTAATTTAAATTGTTACTATTTGCCGGGATTATTTTATTTTCCCGGTTTGTTTTTCGTAATCTGCCCTACTGCAGCCCCTGGATGATTTTTGGAAAACTCGCCACTATTTTAAGAAGCTGACGAAAGAAAATAGTATTTTTTTCATTAACTTACTTTTTGCAATTCTTCTTTTTCCATATCCGCTTTGGTATATACTTTAAATCCTTTTTTCACACTCTCTTTTTGATGTTCTTTTAGTTTTTGAAAATAGGTATGAATATCATTGTTGCATTCTTTGCTTTGCTGGTCTGCAATTTCTCGTATCTCTTTTAAAATTGGGTCACTAATCATAACAAATCCTCCTTGTTATCTGTGTTTTTTTATGGGCGGGGTCAGTTGATTAAACTATCCCAATTTTCAAGCATCTTTCTTGAACGAAAATACTTAACAGGGCTTGTTTGTTATATGCTTTTAAATTGTTTAAGCCAGTTCTTGTTCGCCTGAAACATTTCATCCGTCATTTTTCTGGTTTCTTCCATGCTGAGCACTGCTGCGGTCAGAGGATCAAAAAGCACAGCATGAAAAATTTTACGCGCATCCCCCTCCAGGGCGCCTTCCACAGCCAGTTCTTCGCAGCGGGAGCTTGTATTATTTAAAATGGCAAGCTGGGGAGGAAGCGCACCAACGTGCATGGGTGTTATTCCGCGGCGCGAGGCAAGCACCGGTACTTCCACACAGCAATTTTCCGGAAGATTGGTTATTATACCGGTATTGGGAACATTACCGTTAAACTCAAAGGGCGTATTATCTCCAAACAGGGCGTTAAAAATAAAAGCCGCGTATTCATGACTGCGCTTTAAATCAAGCGGTTTATCCAGTTCTTTTTGAATATCGTTTTTCCAGGTTTTTTCGCGATCTGCATACTCATCTCTGATAAAGGCGTATTTTCCGGGGTTCCAGCCGGTGCCGGATGTGCAGTATTTTTTTATCAGATCTTCGCGTTTTCTAAACCATGGATTATATTCGGAATTATGCCCGCTTGATTCCGTAACATAATAATCAAGATGCAGAAACATTTCATTGCGGACCTGTTCTTCGTTGTAAATATCCCGATTGCCGGTAATTGCCTTGCGGATCAACGGATACGCATCTTTACCGTTCCAGCGGAAATCGAGATAAAAAGCCTGATGATTGATTCCTGCGCATAAATAGGTAATTTCTTCCCTGGGCGCTCCAATCCAGCGCGCCAGCATTTCCGCAGTGCCCTGTACGCTGTGGCACAGGCCGGTCACTCTGGTTTTTGTAAATTTCTGCATGGCATTACAGAGCATAGCCATGGGATTGGTATAATTAAGCATCCAGGCTTCTGGGCAGAGTCTCTCCATATCGCGGCAGATATCAAGCATTACCGGAATGGTGCGCAGGGCCCGGAAGATACCGGCCGGTCCGCGTGTATCGCCGACATTTATATCGACTCCGTATTTTTTGGGAATTTCCACATCATGCCTGAAAACATCAACCCCTCCCTGAAGAATAGTACAGACTACCCCGTCTGCTCCTTCCAGAGCTTCTTCCCGGTTTTGGGTGGAAATGCATTTTGCCGGATATTTGCCTTCTTTAATGATTTTCTGTACGGCCTGGCTGATAAAATCAAGCCGCTCTTTGTCTATATCCATAAGAGCAAAGGTTGCGCTGCTGAATGCGGGAAAAGTCAGAAGATCACGGATGAGTTTACGGGTAAATCCGAAACTGCCGGCTCCGATAAAAGTGATTTTTGCCATAAATAAGCTCCTGTTCTTAATGATGTGGAATTATTATAATACAAAATAAAATTTAAATATATGTCAAAATGTTGTTTTTATATGGCAATGTTCCTAATTTTACAGTTATTAAGGCAAAACTTACTATAAAAACAGAAAAATGTTATTTTTTAATATTAATAGCATTAAAAACATTGTATGCAGTAAAATAAAGATTTTGTGCTGCATTAGCCATAGCGCTTTCTTCGCTTTCCAGGTTGCGGGTAATACTAAAGGCTGCTTTCAGGCCGCATTTTTTTATTTCAGCAGTATCAAGCTCTACTCTGCCGGCAAATGCAATAACCGGAATTTTACAACGTGCAGCAATTTTGGCGATTCCGGCCGGAACTTTATTAAAAAGTGTCTGCCGATCAAGTCTGCCTTCGCCGGTTATTACCAAATCAGCATTACGGCATTTTTTTTCAAATTGTGCCTCATGAAGTAAAAAGTCTATTCCGGGAACGATTTTAGCGTTAAAAAATGCTTTCATAGCGGCAGCAATTCCCCCGGCAGCTCCGGAACCGGGGAATTTTGAAGCTCCGGAACAAATTTTTTCGAGTAATGAGCCGTAATGCAGAAGATTTTCTGCCAGAATGCGGACATCAGATTGTGAAGCTCCTTTCTGCGGCGCAAATACCCGGGCTGCGCCTGTTTTGCCGTTTAAAGGATTGTTTACATCACAGGCGCAATAAATTTTAATTTTTTTTAAACAGCCGGGAACAGCGGAAAGATCAATATGTTTGATTTTTATCAGGTCTTTGCCTCCATGTATATCAAGCAGTTTTCCCTGGTAATTAAAAAAACGCACTCCGCAGGCCCGGGCCAGTCCGGCGCCTCCGTCTATTACTGCGCTTCCGCCCAGGCCCAGAATTATTTTTTTTGCTCCGCTCCCGGCAGCTTTCATCAGAAGTTCGCCGGTACCGAAACTTGATGCGCCAAGCGGATTTCGTTCGTTTTTGGAAAGTAAAGTAAGCCCGGAAGCCTGGGCGGTTTCAATAATACAGGTCTGATCCGGAAGTTTAACGTAATAAGCCCGTATTTTTCTTCCCAGCGGATCGGATGCAGGCATA
>DNNS01000576.1 GCA_003497555.1 Spirochaetia bacterium | reverse complement strand
ATAAAAAAACTAATCGATGATAACCGCAAGGATCTGCGCCGCATTTTTACCTGGTATTATTATCAATGGGTTGAATATGAAAAAAACGGGACTTTAAAACTTGACCGCATTGCCAGGGATTTTTTCTTTCTGCACTGTCCTTTTACCAAAGCCATCCGCGATCAAATCGTCAAGATACCGGCCTATTCCGACTTAAACCGCAAATACACAATTATCACCGAGCGCAATCTCACCCGGCTGGAAAATAAATTTAAAAAATTGCGCGATGAGAACGGAATCTTGCCGCCGGAACTGCAGGAACATCTTGATTATTACTGCAAATAACCATGTTTTTTGAAGATTTTCCCCGCCGTCTGCTGGAAAAAATTGAAAAATGTCCCCCGGCCCAGCTTCGTGATTATCTGAAAATTATATCCAGGGAAAGAATTTTTTTTAAAAAAGTACTGGAATCCATGATTGAAGGAATTTTAATTACTGATCTTGATAATAGCATCCTGTACTGCAATCATTATGCAGCAAGAATTTTCGGTCTGCAGGAAAAATCAGCAGTGGGCAGTAATTACTTCTCTGCAGTACAGAATGAGCAGCTTAAGCACATCTATTCCCTGGCCGTCAGGGAATTTGAACCGGTGCGTAATGCCGAATACCAGCTGAAGGAGCCGGCTGCCATTTCCGTCAATGTTAATATTCATCCGATTGTTGACGACAGTACCGGCAAAATTATCGGGCATATTTTCATGCTGCTTGATATTACCGAGAAAAAAAACCGTATGCAGAAACAGCGTCAGATGGAATCACTGGCCTCACTGGCTTCACTGACCGCCGGAGTCGCTCACGAAATCAAGAATCCGCTGGCCTCCATTACCCTGCATATTGAACTGCTGGAAAGACAAATCAGAAAATCAGGTTTCCCGGGCAGTGAAAAATCCGCAGAATTATTAAATGTCATCAGCGGAGAAATTTTACGACTTGATTCCATTGTCAATGATTTTCTGTTTTCCGTACGCCCGCTTAAACCCGAATTCACCGAAGAAAACATCAACGATTTAATTACCGAAACCCTGCAGTTTATGCATCTGGAATTTGAAGAACAGGGAATAAGGGCGGTTTTCAGACCCGATCCCCAAACTCCGGTTTTCCCTGTTGACAAGCGCTATTTCCGCCAGGCCTTGCTGAATATTTTTAAGAACTCGCTGCAGGCAATTAACGAAGCCGGGCGCGCCGGACTGGTAGAGGTAAAAACCGCCTATAAAGAAAAAAAAATAATCATTTCCGTATGCGACAACGGCATCGGCATGAATGAATCCATGATCGACAAGGTTTTTGATCCCTATTTTACCACCAAAAAATCCGGAACCGGTCTCGGCCTTACCATTGTTCATAAAATCATCAGGGAGCACAACGGCGAGATCCATATATCTTCTGACAGCAGCGGAGGTACGGAAATTATCATCGAACTTCTTCCCCAGAAAGAACCGCTGCTGATTACGGCTGAACCGGAAACCGCCGGAAGGATACCCCATGCTGCTGGCAATTGATATAGGCAACTCCAACATCGAATGCGGAATTTTCCCGGTGTTGCCCGGTAATTTATCCCTGAGCGCATCTTTCCGTATTGCTACCAACAAATCATTCACTACCGACGAGCTGGGCGTACTCATTCTCAATATGCTTTCCTGTAATAATATTAAAAAGGATGATATAAAAAATGCAATTTTTGCTTCGGTAGTTCCGCCGCTAAATCACAATATCAGCAAAACAGCCTGGAAATATTTCGGACGGGAAATCATACAATGCACACGCCACCTGCTGCCTGATATTAAAATAGATTATGACAACCCGGACAGCGTGGGAATTGACCGACTGTTAGGCGCCAGGGGCGCTGCAGTTTTATACGGGCTGCCTGCGGTAATAGTAGATTTTGGAACAGCCACGACCATAGATCTGATTGATAAAACCAACACCTACCGCGGAGGGCTGATAATGCCGGGTGTGGCGGTTTCACTTGAAGCTCTTTCAGCCAAAACCAGCATGCTTCCAAAAATTGATCTTGTCAGTCCGCGCAGCCTGATCGGAAAATCCACTCGCGAGAGCATGCAGAATGGCATCTATTATCTTAATTCCTGCGGCATCGACGGAATTCTTGCTGAAATTATCAGCCGGGAATTTTCCGGACAGTCTGTGCAGGTTATAGCTACCGGAGGACTGTCCAAATTTTTTGTCCGCAATTCAAAAATTATCAGCATTGCCGATGATTTTTTATCATTAAAATCGCTGAAACTTGTATTTGACGGACTGTCGGAAAAAATGCCGTCAACATGAAAAAAAAAACACATTCAGGCCGGCCAAGACGAAAAACATCTTTCCGGAAACATTTTGCCCGCAGAGAATTTTCCCCCGGGCACAAGGCTTCACCGGCACCTGGCAAAAAAAGCAGAATTGAGGTTGATCCAGCTAATGCCGGCGGCGATTTCAGCTATATTCTGGAACGCTATGATTTTCCATCCGGCTTTGACAAACGCTGCCGTGATGAAGCTGCCCGCGCCTGTAAAAAAAATACTGCGCCCGGCGAACGCCTGGACCTTACAGCAGAAAATATTATTACCATAGACGGAGAAACAGCCCGCGATTTCGACGATGCCGTTTCCATAAACACAATTACCAGCGGATTTCTGCTGGGAGTGCATATAGCAGATGTAAGTCATTATATAGCCATGAACTCATGGCTGGACCGCGAAGCGCAAAAACGCGGAAATTCCGTTTATCTTCTTGACCAGGTAATTCCCATGCTGCCGGAAGAGTTGTCCAATGATCTATGTTCCCTGGTAGAGGGAAAACCGCGGCTTACCTGCTCCTGTTTTATGCATATATCCATGCAGGGCAAAATACTTTCCTATGATTTTAAAAAAAGTCTGATAAAAAGCCGAAAGCGCTGCACTTACCGTGAAGTACAGGATATTCTTGACGGTAAAAAAGCGGATACCGAACTGGAATCCCTGCTGGCAAAGGCATCGGTACTCGCCCGACTGCTTGGTGAAAAAAGACTGGAATTTGGCTCCATTGATTTTGAAACCGATGAACAGCAGATCACGCTTGACGCCAAAGGATTCCCCGTTGAGATAAAACGCAAACAGAGACTTTTTTCTGAACAAATTATTGAAGAATTTATGCTCTGCGCCAATATCTGCGCTGCTGAAAAACTGACTGTTCAAAAAACCGGAATTTTCCGAGTTCATGATGCGCCGGATGAAAAAAAAATCAGGACTTTTCTGGAAACCGTACATGATCTCGGCTACCGGATTAAAGAAGCCGGCCATAAAAACCGCTATCAGGCATTTTTAGAANNAATAATACCGGCCATTACGGACTGGGATTTCCCCGTTATACCCACTTTACCTCGCCCATAAGACGCTGCAGTGATTTGATTGTGCACCGGATGCTTTTTGCCGACAGCGGCCGCCTGGTTTATTCTGCAGATGAACTTGAAAAGATAGCGGAAAAAACCAGTCTTTGCGAGCGTACGGCAGTAGAGGCAGAGCGAGATCTGTATAAAATAAAATCCGCGCGTTTTATGGCCGGTTTGATTGGAAAAATATTCAACACGGTTGTTTCCGGAATAATTCCCCGCGGCATTTTTGTTCAGGATCCGGCAACCGGTATTGAAGGTTTTGTTTCTGCATACGCTTTTCCGGAATCTTCCCGGTACAATGAAGAAAAAAAAATTTTTCAGAAGAAAGACGGATCTCCGCTCTATTTTACCGGAGACCGCATTCGGGTTAAATTGATAAAAGTTAATACCGCCAGATGTTTTATAGATTTTGTGCCTGTAGAATCCCAAAAGTTTTCGAACCGGCATTTTTAATAGCCGTCACAATCAAGGCTCTTGAATATAAACTACTACCAGCAAAGCCGGTGGTTTTCTTTTGGGTGATA
>DNNS01000529.1 GCA_003497555.1 Spirochaetia bacterium | reverse complement strand
TTTTTTACATCTTCGAGTTTATGAGGCTGAATGAGCGCTACTATTATTTTCATGTTTTTCTCCTTTTTATTAATTGTCTATAATCTGAAAACCGCTGTAAGCTTCGTTTCCGTGTTCACCGATATCGAGCCCTGCTGTTTCTTCTTCGCGCGATACTCTTATACCGGCTGTTTTTTTCATAATAATCCAGACAGCAAAGGAAAGGGTAAATGTAAACAAGCCGACTGCAGCAGCTCCCAGCGCCTGTATGCCCAGAAGTTTCAGGCCGCCGCCGAAAAACAGTCCATTACCTGAAGCAATACCGGTGATTTTATCCTGGGCAAAAAGTCCTACCGAAAGAGTTCCGAAAATGCCGTTAACCAGATGTACGGAAAGAGCTCCGACCGGATCGTCAATATGCAATTTATCAAAAATTCCTACGGCTAATACAACCAGTATACCGGAGATCATTCCGATGACGGCTGCAGAACTTACACTGACAAAAGCGCAGGGCGCTGTAATTGCAACCAGCCCGGCTAAAGCGCCGTTGATGGTCATGGTAAGATCAGGCTTGCCCATGAGCAGCCAGGCAACAATACTGGAGCTTATAATGGCAGCAGCTGCAGAGNNGGTGGAACCGGGATTAAATCCAAACCAGCCGAACCAGAGCACGAGTCCGCCCAAAGTTACCATGGAAAGATTGTGACCCATGATGGGCCGCGGTGATCCGTCACTGCGGAATTTGGAAAGACGCGGGCCAAGTACCAGCGCACCGGCCAATCCTGCCCAGCCTCCGACCGAATGTACAACCGTAGAACCGGCAAAATCAAGAAATCCCCTGGCAGCAAGCCATCCGCCTCCCCAGATCCAGTGACCGGTAACCGGGTAAAGAAAAGCAACCATAATGAATGAAAAGACAATAAAAGAAATATACTTGATGCGTTCCGCAACTACTCCGGATACGATTGTAGCCGTAGTACCGGCAAATGCCAGTTGGAAAAAGAATTTGGCCCAGAATGGTACATTGGCCCAGGATATAGATGAAAAACCTTCATCAATGCCGTTATTGGCAAAAAAAAGATTTTTTAAACCCATGAAGGCATTACCATCGGAAAACATAATTCCCCAGCCAAGAATCCAGAAGGAAAGAGAAGCTACGGAAAAAACTACAAAATTTTTGGATAAAATGTTTACAGCGTTTTTTGCCCGGCATAGACCTGATTCTACCATGGCGAATCCCAGGTTCATAAAAAATACCAGGAAAGCCGCGATCATTACCCAGAGGGTATCAATTGATCTGCTTGCGCCGTTATCTGCCGCAAAAAGCCCGCCTGCAGCCAAGATTAATAGAATAATGGTTTTTTTTAAGATTTTGGTTTTCATTGTTTTGTCTCCTTCTGCTCAAGCAGTATGTGTATTTATATTGCAGGATTTGTGCCAATCGTATTTTATCAAAATTAACAGTTATTTTTAGTATTTTATGCACTTTTATTATGCATAAAATATATCTGTGCATAAATTATGTGCAAAATAACGCGATTTTTAGATGTTTTTTCTTGGTTTTTATAAACTGAAGCCTAAACTGTTTAGACCTGTGAATTTATTTTTTTTGTTAATAATAGAAATTGAACATTCCGGAGGAAAAAGATAAAGTTTTTTAAAGCAAAAGAAAAAAATTTATCCTGTATCTTTTACGCTTGACGATAAAAAAACCCGAGAGTATAATTTTTATTGTGAAAAATCAATCAGCTAAACTTCGCGCCTGGGTTGTAACAGCCAATATGGGACTTGGGCATTTACGGGCTGCGCATCCATTGCTGCCGATTGCCGAGGACGGATTGCTCACTGTAGGCTATGATGCCGATACAACTAAAAAAGAAGCCAAAATGTGGAAACGTCTGCAAAGCGGCTATGAATTTTTATCAAGAGTGCGCATGCTGCCTTTAATCGGTAAAACTCTTTTTAAAATACTTGACACCCTGCTTTATATACCTCCGTTATATCCGATACGCGATCTCTCTAATCCTTCATTTCAGGTGAGCCTGGTAAAATCTTTTATCCGCCGGGGTTTGTGCAGCGCCATGCTGGAAAAAATAAAAAAAAATCCCCTGCCCATGGTAACATCATTTTACGCTCCGGCTATTGCTGCTGACGAGGCAGGGTACAGCCGTATTTACTGTATTATTACCGATACCGATGCCAACCGCGCCTGGGTAAGTTCCAATCCGCGGCAAAGCCGTATTAATTATTTTGTACCCTGCGGAAGCGTACTGCGCCGTATGCGTTCTTACGGAATTCCGGATTCGCGTCTTTTTCTTACCGGGTTTCCCCTGCCGCTCGAACTTACCGGCCATGACAATCTTGATGTTTTAAAATATGACGCAGCGCGCCGGCTTAAAATTCTTGATCCCGGAAAAAGATTCTGGCCCCTGCACGGAAGAAGCGTTTTTCATTTTCTCGGTAAAAGCAACTGTGCAGCTAAAATTTCCAGAAAATTTACTATTACTTTTGCAGTCGGCGGAGCAGGAGCCCAGACCGATACAGCAGAAAAACTGTTATTATCTTTAGCTGAACGTCTTAAAAAAAATGAAATAATTCTTAATCTGGTAGCAGGCATCCGCAAAAATGTATTTGACCATTTCATAAATCTTAAAAACCAGATTGCCCCGAACGGCGCTGTAAATATTATTTACGGTAAAACCCATGATGAATATTTCAGGGCTTTTAACGGTATTCTGCATTTTACCGATGTTTTATGGACCAAACCGTCAGAACTATGCTTTTACTGCGGTCTGGGGCTTCCGATCATTATGACTGAGCCCATTGGCTCCCAGGAAGATTATAACCGGCGCTGGCTGCAGGAAATGCAGGCCGGTATTGATCAGTATGATCCGCGTTATACGGCTGAATGGCTTTTTGATCTGCTTTATGAAGGCCGGCTGGCTACTGCTGCCTGGGAAGGTTTTCTAAAAGCCAGAAAATTCGGCACATATAAAATATTTGAAGTACTGCGCACCGGGACCATGCAGCGGGAATTTTCTCCGCTTAAGCGCTAATCCGGCCCGGAAGACCATGAAAAAATATTATTCCTGTCTTGTTTTCCGGTATTATATTATTTTATAAAGGCCAAAAAATGAAATTAATTGTTTTTTTATCATTTTTTCATGTACTGTTTTCTGCATTTCCCGTAACCGATAAATTAAAAAACAAAAAAGTTATGCCGGAATATTCTGTGCATACTGACAGATATCTCGGGCAATCTTATGATCAATATCAGTACTATCAAACCGAACATTTTACCATAGCCTGTACAGGGCAAACCGAACACCTCGTTTTCCGGGCTGCAGAAATTGCTGAAGATACCTATACCAAACTTGCTCCGTTTTTCGGATATAAAAGCAGCCGGCGTATTGCCCTGGTTCTGCACGACAATCTTGACGATCCTAACGGTTATGCTTTTCAGTATCTGCGCGGCGCAGGTATTTATGCAAGACGCAGTCTTTTTCTCTGGCGCGGGCACACAGACTGGCTGCGTACCGCCATTTCTCATGAACTTTCGCATATTTATTCCCTGCGTTCCATGTCAGGGACATTTCAGGTAGTGACGGGAATAAGCGGAGATTTTGACGCTGCCATACCGGCTGAAGTAAATTTTTCCATGCAAATGTACGCTGATCTTCCGCTCTGGCTGGTAGAAGGTATGGCGCAGCTCGGTTCTTATCATATCGACGCTGACAGCCGCGACCCGCAGCGCGAAATGCTGCTCTTTGACGCTTTACGGAATAATTTACTGCTTGATGAAAAAGCCATGAACCGTTTTGAAGGCACAAGTCGCGAATATGAACTGCTTTACAATCAGGGTTTTGATCTGCTGCTGTTTCTTGTTAAAAAATATCCTGAAAAATCAATTAATGAATTCTGCACCCAGATAAAAAAATCCGGTTTTTCCGCCGGTTTCCGCAAAACCTGGGGAATTTCCTTTTCTGAAGCCTATAAACAATGGCGCAGTTCGCTGCCGGAACGTTTTGCCAGCCGCGAGATTATCAATAATAACGAATTACTTTTTCCTTCCAGATTAAAAACCTGTACTATTGAATCGGCAGCCCTGGGCCGCAGTTATGCGATTGCCAACTGGCAGCACGACTATGAAGTTTATGATCTGCATAAAACCGGCAAGCTTCACATGGCGGGGAAAAGCCTTATTCAAAAAACCGGTCCTCATCTTGCCTTTGATAAAAAAAGAAATTTGGTATATTTTTTAAAACTTGTTCAAAGCTCGGCCAGCGATACCCCGTCATATGACGTATTCAGTTTTTCCGCAGGCGGACGCTCCCGCCTGGAGAGAATAACTGAAAATGCCCGCTGTCTTAATCTTGACGCTGCAGATGGAACACTTTTTTATACTTCTTATGATCATGGTAAAACCTCTCTTACAGCTTTTAAAAACGGCGTTAATATCAAACTTGCGGAATTTTCCTATGATGAACCGGTATACAGCATTGCCGCGCTTTCCTCCAGGGATGTGCTTTTTACGGCCGGTTTTGCAGAGAAGGTTCGTCTTTTACGCTGGCGTTCGGGAGAAATTTCGGTATTATTTCCGGAACAGAATATTCTGGAATGCGCAGCCTTTGATGAGGAAAATGTCATGATTTCTTCCACTATTGACGGTTCTCCCCAGGTATATCTGGTAAATTTAAATTCTCCGTCAGAATGGAAAAAAATCAGTTTTGCCGCAGGTGCGCGTTTTCCCAGAGCAGACCGTATGTTGGGCGCGGGTGTCTGGTATTACAGCGAATACAGCAGCGGTACTTTCCGGCTGGTTAAAGTGAATATGAATACCGGCAGACCGGAGATTATGATTTCTCCCGGAGAATTTTCAGCCGATTATCATCCTGCCGCTGCGGTAACAAACAGGCTTATTTTAAAACCGGCCCGGGCTTTTGCCGGAAATATCGCCATGCTGCCGGTACCTGTTATGGAAATTGCGTATTCATGGAACCGGAAACATTTTTTTCTGTTTGTCCCCGGGATATACTGGGCTTTTATTAATATTAATAATAATTTTTACATGGAATCTTCTGCCCGTTATACCCGTTATTCCGTCAGCCGCGAAATGCAAACTGATATTATTATGTGGAATTTATCACCCGGCTGGAGGATGAGGCGGGTAAATTTTTCAGGAAATTTTTCCGGTTATTATTATACGGATTTATCTCGATCAGGACGTATCTGGAAATTTTTCGATCGGCAATATAATCTTACCGGTGATTTCAGCCGCAGTGCAGGTTTATATGGAACTTTTCATTGGGGTATGGATCATAACTGGAATAACGATCATTTTTCCATTACCCGTTATTATACGGGTATAGGTTCGGTGAAAAATACGGATTTGCAGTATGATGAAGCCACGCTTGTTCCCTCGCATCGCGATTATTATTTCCGGCAGGTTTTAGCTCATTCCCGATATGGCGGTTCGGGCAATTCATATAACGGCCTTAACTGGATTTCCGATAATAAAATTTTCAGGGGACGTACTTTTTTTTCCAGTAAAATGTCAGTATATTATGGTCTGCAGTTTTCCGGCGGCATTCCCGATGTTGTTGTGTATCCTGATTTGGAAAGTTTCGGTAACAATCCATTCGGTGTACCTTCTCTGCTTTATTTAGGCGGATTTTATGATTTTCGTTTTAATCCTTTTGTAAATCCCGAACCTCCGGTTTTCTGGTATGAGCGCATGAGTATGGCTTTACGGATAGATTTGGGCATTAATGAATCCGATCTGCTTGTAGGAATTGAACCGGCTTTTCGTATGCGTTTTTATCTGTATAAAGCACAGCCTGCATCATTATTTATTAAGTTCCGGATAGTTGATATTAGTAACAGATTTGACTGGAAATTCAGTACCGGATTGTCTATTTGATGAATAGAAAATACTATTTTTCAGGTAGTCATGTCATGCCCAGCAACGACATCCAGAATTATGAAAAGATTGAACCACCCGCTCCGCTGGANNTCAGGCCTTACAGTTTGAGGCTAAGGTATTTCTCCATGTACTCCGGTGCGCAGTCCGAGTGGTTAAATTTATATTTTCCAGGGAGAATAAAATATGCAAAAAGTTAACATTGTTTCAGTACCGGCAGATTTAAAAAAGGGCCTTGAGTTTGTTTCCAGAGCGGGAATATTTTCTGCCGACAGCAGTTCTAAATTTAAAATTAAATTTACACCGGGCAGCGGACTTATTGTCAAACCTTTTCCGGGAGGAGCTGAAATTATTTATTCCAGACTGTGCCAGGCATTCAGAGGATTGGGAATAATTTTAGGTAAATTATCTTCCCGTAAAAAAATTACTGCACTCTCGGAAACACAAAGATTTGAACTTATTAATGTCATGCTGGATGTTTCCAGAAATGCTGCTCCGCGTCTTTCCGTGCTTAAAGATCTGCTTATTAGAATGTCGCTCATGGGAATCAACAGTCTGATGCTTTATACTGAAGCCAATTATGAAATAAAGGGAGAAAAGCTTTTTGGATACAATATCGGCCGCTATAGTTCTAAAGAACTTTCAGAACTTGATTATTTTGCCGCTTGTCTGGGTATTGAAATGATTCCATGTATTCAGACTTTGGCGCATTTAAGAAGGCTTCTGCAATGGGATCAATACCGGAATATAAAAGATACCGAAACCGTGCTTATGGTCGGTGAAACGAGTACCTACGATTTTATTGAAAAAATGATAGCAGCTGCGCATGCGCCTTTTACCAGCAAACGCATTCATATCGGCATGGACGAAGCCTGGGATTTAGGACTTGGTAATTATTTAAAAAAGAACGGGTATGCTTCACCGCATTCTCTAATGGCTGATCATTTACCCAGGGTGATGGAAATTATACGCCGCCATAATTTAAAACCCATGATGTGGGCTGATATGTATTTCCGTGCCGGATCAAAAACCGGAGATTATTACGATTTAAACGCCGTAATACCCGACGATGTTATTAAAAGCATTCCGGATGATATCTCGCTGGTTTACTGGGATTATTATCATTGCGATCCGGATTTTTACCGCACTTTTATAGAAAAACACAGAGCCTTAAGTCCCCATATTATGGTGGCCCCGGGTGTTCATTCCTGGAACCGCTTTTTTCCCGCCTATCAGGGAGCACTTGACACCATGATTCCGGCGTTGCGCTCTGCCAAGGAAAAAAATATCAGGGAAATTATCATGACCGTGTGGGGAGATGACGGAAACGAATATCCCCTGCCGGCAATTTTTCCCCTGCTGCAATATTATGCCGAAGAAGCATATAACAATAAAGCCGATAAGACTGCGCTTGCGGAAAATCTGCTTGGTTCCTGCAGTATGAATTATCATGACTGGTTTTTAGCCGGAAATATTGACGAAGTAAACGGGCTGCGCAGCCCCGGGCGGCATGAAACCTGCCCCAATACTTCAAAAATTCTGTTATGGGAAGATCCGCTTTACGGTATTATGCAGCCCCATTTTTTGGGCATAAATATAAAGGGTCATTACCAAGAGCTTTGCAGAGAGCTTAAAAAAACTAAAAAAGGACACTATACGGAAGCTCTTTTTTTAATCACCCTGCTTGCGGAATTTCTTTCTCGGAAGGCGGATTTCCCGGCGTTTTTGAGGCAGGCATATAAAAATAAAAACCGCAGTCTTTTACGGAAAATTTTAAAAAAAGATATTCCCTGGTTAAAAAGTAAAGCAAAAAAACTCTGGCAAAGTCACCGCAGTCTGTGGCATGATATAAACCAGCCTTTTGGGTGGGAAACCATTGAAGCCCGATACGGAACTTTATTTTTCCGGTTGTGTACCCTGGAAAAAAAACTTTCTGATTATCTTGCCGGCAAATCTCTGTTAATTGAAGAACTTGAAAACGATGCTCTTCCGGTATTTCCATTAGCCAAAAATGAAATGCCTATCTGTCAATATAAAAAATGTGCAGGCGCGGTATTTGATTCTTATTGAAAAGGCCTGAAGACCTTGTGAAAGATAAAAAAAAGAAATTTATTAAATGTTCGGGTCTGCCTGGATTGATTTATATTCCGGAGACTTCAGGCAAAAAAAAATATTCCTGTGCCGATTGCTTTGCCTGTCAGTGGTGTCAGGAAGAACGCTGTATCATGTGCCGAAGAAAAAAATACAGCACAAAAAATATCTGAAAGCGGCTCCGGGACAATTTTTACATTACGAATAATTTATTAACGCGGGAAGTATCGGAATTAATATTAATTAAGTTCTGCAATACTTATTGAATAAGCTGGTAAAACAAGTGTTCCTGTTTTTTCTTCATACTGCAGAGGATCTTCCTGAAGAGAGTATGTGTAGGTTTTTACAGGATCTTCAACCCGGTAACAGGTAATTTTATAGGGTTTTATATATACATTATTGTCTATAATAATTTTACAGGCTGCTGTTTTGGGATATTTATTAACTGCAAAAATTTTTATCTTTTCATCGGATGTTTTTATACAGCGGGCATGAACTCCCTGCTCCTGCCCGGAAAGCAGCGGAGACGATAGCGATGAAGCAAAAAGCGTTCCCGATAAAAATGTATCGGTAAGCATTTTATACATTACACCATGTCCGGGTTTATACCATTTAATTGTTTCTGAATTATAGTTATAGACAGAATAAAACATGTGCATGCATGCAGCCTCAACAATTCCTTCTTCCCAGCCCTTCAGAATAGCCAAAAAAATATCGGCAAATCCCAGGGAAAAAATAAAGGTGTCAGCTGCGCTGCTGGAAAGCGCAAAACCCCATTCGGTTAATAAACACGGCTTTCCCTGAAAATATCTGCTGTATTCATTCAGTTCATTTTCAACCCATGAATAACCTGTAAAAACCCTGCTGATCACAGAACTGTCGAGTTCTCCCGCAGTTTTTCCGAAATAAACATAGGGATGAAGAATTCCTGCATCATAATAATTTTCTTTGGCCAGAGGAATATTCCAGGTTTCATCCATAACGCTATAAAGCGGTATGGCGCATTTTACCGACTGGTCCGCAGTTTTGATTGCCTTGCTTATCTCTTTGGTGACAGCAGTAAATTTTTCAAGCGTGTCAGTGTAATCATTGCACTGGCTTTGATTATGCGATTCATTACCCAGTTCAATCCATTTAACGGTAATGCCGGATTTTTTCCGGTTTTCCAGCCATTTAACAGCCCGTTCCGGAGACGGATAATTAATATTATACATCAGCATGGATTTAATATTATTCTTTTTACAGAGAAAGGCATATTTTTCAAATCCAAATGTCACTTTTTCAGAGAGCAGTCTGTTAATCCATGTAAAGAAACTCGGAGGTCTGTGAAGATTGATGGAAAGATCAAAAGTATCGGTTTCATAATTGTATAAATTTCCAACTGTCCCTCCGGGAAACCGTAAAAGCGGTATACGGAAGTATCCTGATGCTTCTATTACTTCAGGAGAATTATAACCATAGGCAGTGCTTAAAAAATGGGAATTAAGTCCTAATAAATCTGCTGACAGAGCTTTTGACTTTTGGGTATTAACATTCAGTATACATTCAATTGATTTGGGGACTGTAAAAGGAAAGGTGGTTATGACTTCCGGTTTTTCAAAGGTAAGATAAATATCTTTTACATCCATTATACCGGAACAGCCCTGAACAGCAACTTCAATAATATATTTATCCGCTTTTTCATCCCTGTTCCAAAACTGGGAATTAATACATGTCCAGTCGGGAATGTTTCCGCCGGCCAGGTTGTTGGCGCCGATATTTTTTTCCCCGGCATATAATTTTATCTTGGGAGCTTCAAATACTTTTGCGCCCTTTATAATATTCTGCATTTTAAAAGATGCAACCACATAAAATTTTTTATCGCCGATTAATTCATAAGGTACGGTTATTTGGGCTTTAATATATGCAGCCGGATTACCGGTAATTGAAAGAATTCCATCTTTAATAACTGCACCATTATCAAGCTGCCATCCGGATGATTTAAATCCAATATCCGGCAGATTTTGCGCCTGCAGATAACAGTAATTTAGAAAAAATACGAATGTGATAATTTGCGGTATTTTGTGCATAAAGGCTCCTGTTGAACTAAGTATAACCGCTGTATTATTATTGTCAAGTATATAATTGAAAAAAAGCAAAATTATACAATATAAAAGCGGGAAAAATACAAAAAGTTGAAGCAAAAAAAACGCTCGGGCACAGTGAGTTTATTAAATAGTACCGCTGTAATATTTTTTTTAAATACTGTTAAAAATGATAAAGACCCAGATTTTGAAATGCATTATAAATTATGTATTTTAACAAATACCGAATCATACGACGCAGAGTTTTATTGTTATTGAAACTAAAGGCTTATCTGTTTGAGCATTACTGTAGATAGACTGCTGGTAGCATTGCCGAAATTGTTTTAGCGCGTCTCATTCTTCACAGCTTCCAATGACGGTGTAGACAAGCCCGTGCTTAGATGTAGATCTTTTTGCTTGACAGGATTTTTGTCGATCGGTTAATAAACTTGGCGTATTTGTTTGATCTTTTAGTTAATATAAAAAAAACACAGGCGATGCTCATTAAAGTATAGACAGTGAATCCGCTTTAATACCCAGCATGCACGAAGCTTGAAATGAAAACAGGTTCAATTATAGGCTTAATATGCGGTATAATTTTTGTCGACGAGAAAAGGAAATACCTAAATATTTATTCAATTTCTTTCAGCAGCTTAGCCACATCAAATCCGCAGACAACAGCTCTGTAATTATAATATGCATTAAAATAAATATGTGTACCAAATTTATTCCAGCTTTGATGCGCATGATGAGAGCCTATTCCTCTGAGATTAAAAGTAAATAATTCTGTAATAACTGTACCGTCCCATATTTTCATTGTACTTTCCATTCCATCGCCTGCGCTACCGATTATATATGGCGTTTCAACATCTGCACCGAATATGGTATTTCTGCTTGGATGTCCGCAATTCCACTCTGCAGTTGCTTTTAAAATTGTTACAGGTTTTTTGTTCCTCCCTGCCTCAACTGATAACAACCCTACTACTCCGCTAGCAGAATACTCTAATAGTATGTGTTCATTATCATACCAGGATGGATGCTGAACATTATAGACCGTCATATCGCAGACCCATAAGAGTACTTTTGTTGGCGCTTGAAAATTTGAAGCAATTAAAATATCTCTTATTTTGCCATCATCTGTATTTAAAACAAACATATTTCTCTTGCCGTCAGGTGACAATTTTACATGTTTGAGATTAAAATCTCCACCTGTAGCAATGTAATTAGCCTTTGTTAAATCAGTTTGTTGCTCGCTATATTTCTGTCTAATATAAGATTCTGATAAATACACTACCTCTCTTCTGTCGCCATCATTTGTTAAGGTGTTATTGAAATTGATAAACCAGACATCTTTTGTGTCTGAATGCGTTGCGTATGCCCAAAATTGAAGGTTTCCTGTTATGATCGGGTAGCTATGACCAATATTATCATCCCAGGGTAAAAGAGGATCCCCATCAGTTTCCAGTCTGTAACAATCAATGCCGTACGGCCCTCTTATAACTCCGCATCCAAATGCAATTTTATAGTTATATGTTTCCCGCTTCGCTTTCCT
>DNNS01000565.1 GCA_003497555.1 Spirochaetia bacterium | reverse complement strand
TTTAAATTTAACCACCCGAACATCCTATTCTGAAGAGCACGAAGTTCACGAAGGGCGACCTCCTGTCACCTAAAAAGCCAGTGCGCCTTCGTTAACTTCGTGTCCTTCGTGGTAAAATTCTATTTTCATCGTTTCGAGTGTACAAGCTGAACATGACAACTCCCAGGAAAATAATTTTAAATGGTTTTGTACCTCAAAAACTCGGAATAAACTCCGTACACATAGAAAAAAATACTATATTTAATGTATTTTTTATTGCGGCATTACTCCATTTTTTTCAAGCGGAAGCTGAATATCTGTCACTATTGTTTTTTCTGTGCCCTTGTCAATAAGATGTTTTTTATATTCTTTCATATCGCTGTAGATTCTAAAATCCAAATCTTTACTGCCCCAGGAGCGGGAGTCCTGAATATTTATACCAGGCGTTGAAGAAATTTTTAAAATTTTTCCCGGAGACATAAGTATTTCTGCGCTTTTACAGAAAGGCAGACGGTTTTGTTTGAATTGATTCGGATCGTCAATAAAAGTTACCAGTGATATGCTATTATTTCTATCAGTGATTTTCATGGGTTTGTCGATTAAATTATTGACCGGTATGACCAAACGGGTTGTAGGCATGGGGAATCCGTTATAGGTTACTTCTGCAAGCATGGTAATTTTATGCTCTATTTTTATAGCTCCCGACAGGGAAATAGAAACCGTTTCACTGTATTCAAAAAGATCAGTGATATCTTTTGTTCCCAATATGCCGTTACGCAATATTACAATATTTTCTGCGTTTTTTGTAAATGATGCCTTTTCGCCGTTAATATCTTTTTCGTTTTGTCCCTGAAAAACCCGGGTATCTGTTTTGGGTTCTGTAAAATAACCCTGATCAAAAAGCTGTATCAGGGTAATAAGCACTATGCCGCCCGCTTCCAGGTTTTTAATAACCCCATACTTGTCGAGCATAAATTTGAAACTGCCGAAATCCAGCGCCTTGCTGTTGGTTACAGGAATTTTCTGGCCATAAGATAATACAATTAAAACCAGCAGCGAACAAAATAATTTTTTTACCATAAATACCTCCATAATTTTTTTTTATTTATTAAAGACATGGCGAAAACTGCCGTTATAAATATTACTTATTAAAGCTGATGCTGCCTGCAGTTTTTTTTCTTCTGCCAGCAGGCTGTCAAGGGTTTTCATCCATTCCCAGCCGGCTTTTTCTTTTACAATTTTCAACTGTACCCAAAGACGTTTGCGGCTTACAGACAGGTATTCAGCCAGATCTGAAAAATTCAAAAAAAATTCCCGGCAATCTTTTTTCAGTTCCGGCTGCTGTATACGCCTGATTTCACTTTGTGCTGACAGGTGCAGTTCTTTAGCCAGCATGACCGCATGATCTTTTTCCGCAAAGATGCGCTTTATATTAGCGTTATCAACAGCAATACGGCTGTTGCCGTCCCGGCGCATGGATTTATACCATAAGGCATTTTTCAGGGTATGAAGCAGGGAATAGGCATACGGGCAAAGTATATAATCAAAATTCATAATGCTTGATACACCCCGAATATTTGCCGCTTGACCTAAAATATCTACAGTCTGCAGCAGATATTCTGCGAGTTTTTCAGAAATCGAGGCGCCATATTTCTGTTTTACAGCGTTTCTGATATGTTCCGTTGATGTTGCGTAATAGAAATGCTGATTTTGATTAGTCATATTGCTTACTTTTTTGTACTTGCCGAGATATTCCGAAGGTATTTAAAATTCCAAAAATTGAATTCATCTAATTATAATATATTTATAAAATAAAGTCAAGTAATTCATAAAAATTTAAAACTATTTAACAAAGGATAGTCATATTTTAAAAAATCGGCCAATTTAATGAATTCAGAGTCATTTTTTATCAATTGCAGTTTAAATCGTTAAATGTGGTAAAACTAATTTTGTTTTGAACTAATTGATTTTTAATCAAATTTGTATTATAATTTAATTAATATAGAGTCAATTGACTCCTAAATAATACTTAAAACTACGAAACACTGAAAATGATACCGGTCGGCTGTCGGGGTATAGCGATATTATGAAAATTGGTTTCTGGTCATGGAATGGAAGCGGAAAAAACGGAAGAATTGCCGACCCCGGGCTGTATATTGTTTCCATCGGTCCTTGAAGGAAGGCAGAGTGAATCATTTAATGAACATGTATATCTTTTAAAATAAAATGGAAAACGGCAAAACCGGCAAAGGAACCGGGCTGGTTCTGAAAAACGGTGAAACCGTAAAATACTCATCTTTTGAGAACAATAAAGGCATACGAGAAAAATGGTAAAATAGCCGAGTAATTATATAAAACAGGCAAAATCAGGTATATTTCCTTGCCGGTTATTATTATTCGAAGTTTACGGTTTTTATTAACTGGTGCGGAAACCGGTAAAAGAGCAGTTCATACACTCCACCGGGGCGTTTAAACTTCAGTTGACATNNAAGTGGAAGAATATACAATTTTCGGAGAATAGGCCGACCTTTTAATAAAAGAACTCGCAATTGCAGGCGGATTAAATCCCTGTACTTCGGAGAGCAGAATAACCGCGTTATAATCTTCTATCTGGTAAGCGGAAGCATTGGAAATAATGTCGGTAATAACATTGTACGATCTTGCGTTAAGATCCCGCGCTAATTCTTTGCGTATCCGATTCTTGAGCGGCGAGGGATAATGCAGTATGCAGACCGTACCATGCGGTCTTGGAACAATAAAATTTTCCGTATACCCGGCGCATACCGCCTTGACCGGAGCGAATATATTATATAAGAGCGCACCGCCCATCAGTAATATAAATCCCAAAATGATTAACAGCAAGATTTTTATTATTTTCATATTATACTCCTGATGAAAAGAACTCAGTATTCACAAATAATATCATATTTTTATCTTAAAAACATTAATAGGGGTGCAAATTTATTTCTTGGNNCCCAAGAAAAAAAATCACGCCCGGTTTCTGCTTTAATATGGAAATATTTGAGAACAAATAATATAATTAGGGATAAAATTAATCACGAGGTGTTTTATGCCTATTTTTGAATGGGATAAGGATTTTGAAGTAACAGTGGAAACATTCAACGAACAGCACCGTTATCTGGTATCGCTGATTAATAATCTCTATAATGAAATGAAAGCCGGAAAAGGCAGCGCATACATGGAAAAACTGCTTGATGAACTGGTTGTCTATGCTGCTTCCCATTTTCAAAACGAAGAAGAAATGATGGATAAACATCAATTTCCGGAGCTGGAAATACACAGAAATGAGCATGAAAATTTCAAATCCAGGTTAAAAGAACTATGTAAAAACTATTATAATAAAAAATCCAAGCTCGAAATAGAAACTTTTCAATTTTTAAAAAACTGGCTTTCGCGTCACATACTGGGACTTGATCAGAAATACTCGGAATTTTTCCGGGGCAAACTCTGATGATTGTCTTGCGTGTTTCAGATCAATCTTAAAGAAGCCGAAAAAAAACTTTCTCAATTCCAGGCTGAATTCAAAGAAATAAATTCCCGCCTTTCCATGAAACGCGAGCATTTCACTGATGAAATGCTTGAAAACATCCTGTTAGCCTATAGTCATCTGAATCATCTTATCGCTGCCGACATTCCGCTTTTTTCTCCGGGCGGGCTGCACTCCATGCTGGAAATCAACCATCTAGTTCTCTGCGGAGACAATCCTGCCACCCGGCTGGAATATCATCGCCATATCATGGAAACCAGGAATAAATTTTATCAAAACCTCGAATATGTCCGTAACTGGATATATAAAAAAGCATCAAAAAAACATCCGTTTAAATTTGCAGCCGGATTTTACTGCCGGGCACTGAGTTTTCCCCAGCTTTTCATCGAAAGCAATCACCGTTCGCTGAATATTCTGATAAATTATCTTCTGCTTTCCAGGGGCAAACCGCCTTTTATTATTGATTCACGAACAGCATTTGAATATTTCGAGATTTCCGCCAAGATTAAATTCATAATCAAAAACAAGCTGCTATATAAAATAAATCTGGGTCTGCTTGAAAATGAATTCACGCTTTTCCTGAAAAATACCCGGGATGAGTCATGTATAAAAAAATAATTAAAACATCCTGCTGATGTTTTACATCGGGCTGCGCGAAGCTCTGATGCTTTTAGCACAGGGCGGTTTATTACTATCGTTTTTATTATATTTATCCCATGTAAATTTACAGCTTATTCATCATTCAGTCTCCTATTTACTTTTTCTTCAATATTAATAAGCGTTCGTTCCACATTTTGTTCATTGGCTCTCAGACATTTTATAAACTCATTGTTGCATATTTCCTTTAATTCAGCATAAGGAATTTGTGTCTTATATAACTCCAATTCTCTCATTTCTGTATTTTGCAACGAATCCATTAATATTTTATTGTATATATTGATTTCTTCATTCGGTGTATTTAAAAAATGATTTAAATCCGAATTTTTTAAATGAGGTATACTATCTCCTAATTTTACCAGTTGTTTGTTTGCCGTTTCGCTTGCTAGATAAGAAAGAATTTTTATCGATTCTTTCGGGTATTTGGTATTTTTACTAATAGCCCATCCCTGGCTGGCACACATGACCAGTCTTTTCCTGCCTTTAACTCTTGGTATATAACTTAGTCCCCAATTAAGCCTTTGATTCTTTTTAAAATTTATAACTAAATGCGACCAAGCTGGAAAAATAGCTACCTTGTTCATTTCAAAAGCTTCAGAGTAACCCATACCAGTTTGCTCTCGTTCATATCCGGAAGGAGTAATCTTATAAATATAAAATAAATCATAAAGAANNTAAAGAAATTTTATCGCCTCTCTGTTGGTCGGATTATTTATAATACACCTGGTTTTTGCGTCATTGAAAATATGACCGCCGTAATATCTGATCATATCGTACCAGATGTCCACTACAAGTAATCCATATTGCGAAACTATACCATTACTATCCTTGATAGTCATTTTTTGGGCAGCATTAACCAGATCCTCCCAAGTCCAAAATTCGTCAGGATATGACACACCTGCTTTATCAAAAAGATCCTTGTTATAAAACATAGCCTGAATTGCGAGATTTTCCGGTAGTCCATATATAGTGTCATTCATTGAAAACGCGTTTATCAAAAAATGGTAATAATTAGCAAGCTGTTTTTTTTCAAAGCAGGAATTAAGAGGTAGTAACTGCCCCCGCGTTGCAAATTCATTGACAAAAGCAGGAGCCATTCTGAAAATATCTATTATACTGCCTCCGGCAATTTCCAGTAAAAGTTTTTGCCGCCATTTATCATTTTCCATTCTTTGGAATTTTATTTTTATTGTTTTATCCGGAAAATTATTTATTATCTTCTCATATACCCCAAAATAACTTGAAGCCTCCGGAGCTTTAATAATAATCGTTTTTTTATCGCTGCGTTTAATGGGCTTGGAACAACCCGTAAAATCCAAAATAAGTATTGCAAATAAAACACCTGTAGTAACGAAGAAATAGTTTTCCATTTTTTTTATTAAAATCATCATAGCTCCTTTGGTTTTTAAAAGTGTATATGAATAACTTTTCCGGCTTGTATAAAAATTAAAAACTTCCATTCTTTACATTTAGTTATTATAATAATATTATTATCGATTTGTAAATACAGAAAAAACGAATTTTTAGCACAAAATGGATTTTTTAACATATTAAATTCAACAGTTCCTGCATGATGAAAGTCCATTACATAAATTTATTACGCTTTCCATCAAAATCTGGTACTTTTACCAATCATAAATATCATTCATGTATCCGTCAGCACAGTTTCTACGAAATTTGTTTTTGTTTCAAAGGCACTTTTGATCTTGTAACAGATAATAGGAAATATGAGATACAGGCTGAAATGTGTTATATTCTTTCTTCAGGACTGAAACATGCTGAAATAACGGAAACAAATAAAAAATCCATAATTCTATTCATCGGCCTGGGCGGTTTTAATAAAAATTTTTTTCATAATCGGTTGATTATGAAAGATAATGCTGATGACATAAAAGAAATATGCATAAACATTATCAATGAAAAAGAGATAAACCAGACTAACAACACCATAATTCCGCATGAAATAAAAAGAATTTTTTATCTGATGAAAAGGCATCAGTTAAATATAAATTCCGATTATCAGAAAACCCTGAAGATTAATAATTACAACATTCCTCTCTGGATACAAAAAAATATAGATGAATGGAAGAGATATATAAATACCAATTATAATAAAACAGATATCAAAATTGCCGAAAGCCCGAATGTATTCAATATGTCATTCAGATATTTTGAAAAATATTTCAAAATACTGGAATGCATGACATGCAGTGAATATCTGAACCAGGCGAGGGTAAACAATGCCAAGCACCTTCTGCTCAATTCAGATTTGACTATGCATGAAATTGCCAGACAAACAGGGTTCAAGTCCTCCAATTACTTTATAAGAAAATTTAAAAAATTATCGGGAGTAACACCCAAAAGATACAGAATAACAACAGAATTAAAATATGATTGAGATTCCAAAATGGCTAATGATAATCGCTTAATGTATATTTCTCCCGATTCCATTAATAACGCCGTATTTAAACTCCCTTATTATATTGCGCAAACCAAATTACCTAAAATTCATTATCATAATATTTTTGAAATTGTTTATGTGTTTGAAGGTCATTTTTTCCTTCATATTGACAAGAAGAAGCATTATATCGGGGAAAATTATTTATATATAGTGCAGCCTGGAACTGCTCATTATGAAGTTTTTACCAATATGCACTATAACATTTGTTTTATCAGCGTTTATGCAGCAAAAAACTTCATAGGGAACAGAGAGGTCATGATATATAAAAATCCCGATATATATATCAAAGAGTGCATAATGAACATGCGACTCGAGGAAATTTATAAAGAAAAGTATTATAAGGAAATAAAAAAAGAATTGCTGAAAGAATTAAAAATTCTTATTAAAAGAAATATTGTGGACAACATTATTCCACTTGCAATACCGGCAGCAAAAGAAAATTTGATAAACGAACCTGATAATAACTGGAAAATCGGAATAATAAATAAATGGAAATCTCTTGTTGAAGATCAATTCCATAATTGTGATTTAAAAATATCAAAGCTACCTATTTTTAAAAAAATTTCATACAGACACTTTGAGAATCTCTTTAAGGAAGAAGAGCAGTGCACGCCGAAACAGTATCTTACTGATTTACGTATAGAAAAAGCAAAGACATTATTAAAGAAAAAAAAGTTATTGGTCAAGAATACAGCTATAAATTGCGGATTTTCCTCGTCCCGATATTTTTCAATCAAATTTAAAAACATAATTGGCATCAGTCCTGCCGACTATCGTAAACTGAAATAATTTCCAAAAATTATCATTTTTTCGTTTTTCAGGCATTACTTTTTAAAAAAAAAAGTATTATCATATCACCAATATGATACAAAAAATTATAAATATAGAAGGATACAATTATGAGATTTAAAAATGCTCCATTACTAATCTGTATTTTTTCTTATAAAATATTTCTCTTCTGCAATGCACCACCATATGTCTCTCCTGGCGAAAAACAAAAATGGCGAACTTTGGGTCCCGGGGTGTTCGGAGCAATGTTTGCAATCGGTTTTCATCCTGCAAACCCTCAGATAATAATTACGGGAACTGATATGGGAACTGCATTTATTTCAAAAGACAGCGGAAAATCATGGAAAATCATAGGGCATATGGGAAAAACACCATTTGCGCAGCCCGGATACAGAGGCGCGTGGAGCGTCACATTCGATGAAAATAATCCTGATATTATCTGGATGACAGGTACTCATGGAGTGTACAAAAGCGAAGACATTGGAGAATCATGGAAACATGTATTAGGAGGCGAGGCACATACATTTTCAGCAGTTGCCATTGATCCTTTAGACCATAATATTGTTTATGCTGCTCACGGTTATGCACTCCAGAGACCTGTTAAATGGGCATATGGGAAAATATATAAAACCCGCAATGGCGGTAAAACCTGGAACGATATTTCTTTTTTAAAAGAAGACGCAGGAAAAAACTGGGTNNCTGCCAGTAAATCTGTTAAAGACGAAGGGCATCAGCGTGTATATATTATCGGTCAGGCAGGATTTTATATATCAGAAAATGCAGGAAAAAGCTGGAAATCCCTGGGAAACTTTTTTCCCGGCGGGGAGAAAGACTACGGTGAACAAACTATTTTAAGCAGGGCATGTGATGCTGTACTCGTCCCGGGAACCGGAGGGGAAAGCAGCGCTATTTATGCAAGTTTTCGTCCTTTCATCGATGATTCAAAAAAATTGATTTCGCAAGGCGGGGTTTTCAGATCATATGACTGCGGTAAAACATGGGCTCCTCGAAACAATGGTCTGGAGGATGTATTAAAACAAATGGCGAACGAAGCATCCCATGGAGGATTTACACGCGCCTACATGACAATTGCAGTATGCAAATCAAATCCAAACATTATGTTTGAAGGCTCTATGAATAGTTTATATAAGTCAACCAATGGCGGAGAAAGCTGGCAGAACGCAGTATTTGGAAATTTTTTATGGGAAACTGCGCGGGATTTTGACGGCAAGACTGTCACCTGGAATATAACGAGATTTAGGGATGATAACCAGGAAGCCAATCTGAAGAAAACCATCTGGGGCAAGCCGCAACAAATACACAAAATAGCAGTATGCGCCAATAATCCGGATTACGTTGCATACACCGAAATTTCCGGCTGTACGGTAAGCACTAATTGCGGTGCTACATGGGATGAGGTAATGTTCGATTATGGAGAACAATATAAGAGCGAACTTGCATGCCCGGAAATGAAAAATTTTCTTAATAACAGGCCACCCAGCAGATTCACTCATAAAGAACAGACCAGAGGCGCTCAATATATTGTTCCGACTGATCTGTCTATAGATCCTTTTAACAGTAACAGTATATCCATCGCTTTTAATGATATCGGACTTAATATTTCAAGGGACGGAGGTACGTGGTGGGAATGGGCATGGGAAGGAATAATAAAAGGCGACAGAAATAAATGCTGGGGCATAAAATACGATTCTAGTGTAAAAAACAGAATATACGCGTTAAATGGTCCTGGCTGGAACAGTAAAATCGGGAAAATCTATCAGAGTGATGACGGAGGTACTGTATTCAGAAGAATCGGAATACCGGAAATCGAAAAGAGATCATTGTCTGACAAGATGCCATATCATATTTATGATCTCCTGATAGATCAGAATTCTTTAAAAAATAAACGTAGAATATATGTTGCTTCGGAAATCGGTCTGTATAAAACAGAAGACGGCGGCGAAAACTGGGCATCTGTTATGAATGGAATAATAGAAAACGTTGCTTTTTTCAGACTTGAAATGGACCCTAAAAATTCAAAAATAATTTATGCTGGCTCTGATCCTAAATTTTTAAAACTCGGAGAAGAAGGCATGGGGTTATATAAAACCGAAGACAGCGGGAATAACTGGAGCAGATTATATAAAGAAATGATCGGAGGTGTACGCGCAATTTCTATCTGCAAAAAGCATCCTGAAAATATTATTGTATTATCTACATTGCCAACAGAAACAGGTCAATTCTGGTCTGAAAATATCCTGTGGAAAAGCAGCGATTATGGCAATACATGGTCTAAACTGGACAAAGGCCATATATCCTGCGCAGCAATTAATTCTGAAAACCCGGAAGTTATTTATCAGGGAAAATATGCTCAGGATCTGTTAAAGGAAAAAGTCGGAATCTTCCGTACTAAAGATAATGGGAAAACCTGGCAGCAAATCGATGAAAATACGCCTAACTGTTTTTCTACATATTATAATAAAATGGAATTTAGCCCTCATGACAACCATTTACTGTATATTCTGCATGACTCAGGGGTGTGGGAGCTTCAGGATAATGATATTTAGAGATTGAATTAAAATACAAGCAGTGTAAAAAAGGAAATTCGTTAAAATGTCATCTTTATATAATTTTACCGGAAATTTACATTTACTCCCTTCCCTCCCCTTTCTTTGAGTTCCCATTTAACATTTCCCCAATATATAATAAAATACATCCTGAACAATGCACACAGCAGCAAATACCATTATTGATCTTGTCTCTTCGCACGCGCAAAATATTCCTGATCATACAGCCCTGGTATCCGGCAATATAAAATACTCTTATGCGCGCCTGGCCTCGGTTACTGACAGTCTGGCCCGGGAACTAAAGCTCCGCGGAATCAAAAAAGGGCAGATTGTCTGCGTAATGCTTGAACGCTCGGCAGAAATGATTTTATCGCTGCTGGCAATTATAAAGTGCGGAGCGGCTTATCTTCCGGTTGAACCGTCATATCCCAAAGAGAGAATTAGTTACCTGCTTTCCGATTCCCGGGCAGCCGGTATTATTTCCAGATCCGGCCTGCTCGGCGGAATTAAGGTTCTGCCGAAGGTAATTTTGTGTCTGGATAGCAGTACGGATAGTGAAAAACCGCTTGCCGCGAAGAATGATACTCTAACGTCAGCAGACCTGAATAAATTATCCCCT
>DNNS01000448.1 GCA_003497555.1 Spirochaetia bacterium | reverse complement strand
ATAAAAAACCGCGTTGAAGCCGGCAGTGCGGGAAGAAAATCCGGACCAGCCCAATACCGGGGTAAGCAGGATATTGTAGGTGACAAGAAACAACACAATAGCGCCGAACCAGAGTTTATATTTACGCCAGAGGTTAATCAGCCCCAGGCCGATAAAAGCCCAGATGCCTGCGGAAAATTCCGGGATATGAATTTGCTGGATTACAAACTGCAGGGAATGAAAATAATTAAAAAGCGTAAATGGAATTTTACCCTGGCTGGCATATTGCTTGCGGTGTACGGTATTGAAAAATTTTGCCGTTTTGATCCACCAGTCGCGGGTTTCTGATATACCCATCCAGTTGATAGGCGGATTTCCATGAGCTCTGATTATCATGTAGGAATAGAGAAAAAATCCGAGGAAAAAAAAAGCAATCATTTTGCCGGCGGTAAAATAAGATTTGAAATAATAATTATGATGATTGATTTTTGACGGATGGACAAGAGTAAAATAAAAATAAATTCCGTAGAAAACCAGCATGGCAGCTATTACTCCGCCGATGCCGATTTTTACATTATCTGTAATATATAAAAAACTGTTGACAGAGGCAATTTTAACCAGATAAACCGCTGCGCCGAAACCGAATAATATCAGCATGACAATGAGCAGGGTTACCCCGTTTAAAATTTCAAGCCGTGATAATTCCCTGTGGCGAAAACAGTATGTATACAATATAAAAGGAATAAACAAAACCGCCAGCGGCCCTACGCCCAGGATAGTCTGATGGTTGGTGATGGCCAGGCCGAATAAAAAAGAAAATGCGCACAGGTATGATTCCCCGAACCAGGGAAATTCATCGTTTCTGTGTTTTAAGACTGCATCCTGCCATAAGAGAAGGATTAAAAAAAGCAGCGGTGAAAAAATGGAGGAAAGCGTATATACTTCGGTGAAAACCGCCTGCGACCAGAAAGTAGCCGAAAAGGCAAAGGTTAATGCGGATGCTGCCGATGATGCGTAAGCGGTTATTTTATCCAGACCGGCGGAAAAACAAATTTTTATAATAACCAGAAAAGCGAAATAGATAGTAACGCCCCCGCAAAAAGCGGAATAAAAATTCAGGCGCCATGCCGTATTGTTAATCGGCAAAAATGTAAATAATTTGCCCAAAAAAGTGTGCAGCGGATAGCCAGGCGCATGGGCAACTCCCAAAAAATGGGCAGCGGTGGCAAGCTCACCCATGTCGCCGGTAGCCAGTGAAGGTGTCAGGGTAGCAAGATAGGCTATGGTTGCCAGTATGGCCAGTACTGCTGCACATAAATGATCTATGGCCCTGAATTTGTAAGGCGTGTAATTTTTTATTAATTCATCGGCAAGAAATGAGTATGAAAGCATAATAATATTTAATTTTGCTTTAATTATATCTTGATTACGGATATTATTCAATGTTTCCTTTCAGGAAACCAATGTGATGTATTATTGGCAATTTTTACCAGACCAAGCATAACCGGGACTTCCACCAGTACCCCGACAATTGTTGCCAGTACAACCGGCGAAGACGAACCAAACAGGGAAATAGCCACAGCTACTGCAAGTTCAAAAAAATTGGATGCTCCAATCATTCCGGCCGGCGCAGCTATATCATGACTGAGTTTCAGTTTTTTACAAAGCAGATACGCGGTAAAAAAAATTAAAAAGGTCTGAATGGTTAATGGTACGGCAATTAAAAAAATATGCAGGGGGTTATCGAGAATTATCCTGCCCTGAAAAGAAAAAATAATAACCAGCGTAAGCAGGAGTCCGCCGATAGTAAGATTATTGAATTTGGCTACAAACCGGTTGTTAAAATATTCAAGGCCTTTTTTTTTAATAACATTAATCCTGGTTACAATACCGCCGGCTAACGGGAATACCACAAAAAGAACAATCGATAATACGAGCGTATTCCAGGGAATAACTACCCCGCCAATGCCCAGTAAAAAGGCAACGATTGGGGTAAAGGCAATTAAAATAATCAAATCATTAGTGGCAACCTGTACAACCGTATAAGCCGCATTCCCTCGGGTTAAATGACTCCAGACAAAAACCATGGCGGTACAGGGCGCCGCTCCTAACAGAATAGCTCCGGCTAAATAATCTTTGGCAAGATCGCCCGGAATAAGCGTTTTAAAAATCACAAATAAAAAAAAATAAGCAACCGCATACATGGTAAAAGGCTTGATCAGCCAGTTGGTTATCCAGGTAACATACAGACCTTTCGGATTTTTTTTTACATTTGTAATACTGGTAAAATCAACTTTCATCATCATCGGATAGATCATCAGCCAGATTAAAACCGCAATGGGAACCGAAACCCGGGCGTACTCGAATTTTCCTAAAAAACCGGGGATAGCCGGCAGAAATTTACCGATTAAAATACCGGCTGCCATGCAGAATATTACCCATACCGTGAGGTATTTTTCAAAAAAACCGATTTCGGTTTTTTGGGGATTTTCCGTTTTTCCCGCTGACGGTTTGTCATTTAAAACATCAGGCAGCGTAATAATAAAATTTTTTATTTCGTCTCTGACCTTTCGGTAACAATTCAGGGCTTCTTCTTCGGTCTGGCAATTTCGGGCCATTTTGGGAGGGTCATCAAACCCGGCGTGCATAATTTTTACTTTCCCGGGAAAAATCGGACAGTTTTCACCTGCATCTCCGCATACTGTA
>DNNS01000564.1 GCA_003497555.1 Spirochaetia bacterium | reverse complement strand
ATTCATTAATTCCTTCAAAAGCCGAATCCCGGATCCGGCTAATCTGGTCGTGCGAACTGTTAATTGATTTGATGACTGTCCGGGCTTTGCCGTTTTCTATTACCGAACCTTTGATGAATTCCCCTTTTTTATACCTAAAGATTTCAATAATTATTTTATTGTTGTCAACTGCTGTAATTAAATTTTCACCCGCAGCAATGTTAAGCCGATCTTCGTCTTTATCTGCCCATTTTCCGCCGCCCTGTACTTTATCTCCGGCAGAAAAACCGGCTGATGATTCCACTTCAATAATAACTTCATTTACCATGATCTGCATTTCCCGCCAGGCAGATCTGGGATCATCGGAATTTAAATGCAATGCCTGGTCAAAATCAGGGAAACGCGACAGCCGCATTCCGGACGCAATGTTATTTTTGATTTCTGTCATGGTGCGGGGAATAAAATTATTTTTCCATTCGGTATACCAGATTTTATCAACAGCATGTCTGGGAAGCTCAGGGAAAAGTTCAGCGCTGCATTTTTTCCATTTCCCGGTAATTCTTGCCGAACCGGCAATTATGGCGTTTCCCGTTCCCCAGGATGAATCGGATGTAAAAATAATCTGTTTGCCGTTTTTACCGGATTCAATGGAATGAAGCGCTCCTTCGTATACCACGCCTTTTTTAAAAACATAGGTATGCGCTCCTTTGATTTTAGCCGGGATGTTTTCTGCTTCCGGGTCCCAGGGATGTCGCTTCCAGGGCTTTTCCCTGGTACCGGAATTTTTGTCATCGCCCGCATCAAAATCAATATAATATACCGAGGAAGGCATTTCTTCGCGTTCCCGGTTAATTGTATATTTATCGATTTTTTCCTTAAGATCTGCCGGATCGGCATTAAATACATCCGCAAAGGAAGGGCAATACGCCGCCAGCAGAAAAAAACAGCCGGTTATAATAAGAATAATAATTTTTTTTTGTTGCATTTTTATTCTCCTGCAGATATCGCTTCAAAGCCTAATTTTTTGTATAGACCCTTAATATTAATAATTATAATCCGGACAGATGAGTAATGCAATAAAGAAAAGTGAAAATTACATAAGGAATATTATACTAAATAGTAAAGGAAAATTCAAAGCAAGCATGCTGCGCGGAACCGACTTTGCCGGAGCCGACTTAACCGGCAGCTTGTTTGAGGCCAGCGATGCGCGTGAAGCCAATTTTGACAATGCATATCTGACAGACTGTACCTTTTCCGTCACAGACCTTGCGGATGCCGGCTTTCGCAAATCCATACTAATGCGTACAATTTTCAGCACATTGGGGCTGGACGGAGCCAAATTCATAGATGTGAAGTTTGCTGATGCAAAGCTGACAATGATTGACCTCCGAAAAACGGTCTTTGAGAACTGTACATTTCATGGTGTGGATTTCAAATACTGTGACCTTCGGGGACAATGCCTGGACGGATTGACCTTTATTGGTGTTAAGTTTGACAGGCAACGTTTTGTTTTTCTTTAATTATCAGACAAAAAATAATCCATCGCCCTCTAAGAGGGCAGTGGGGTATTGGTCCTGCCTCAACATGTCTTTGCGGACCAACGTGAAATATTTCCATCGTTCTGGGTGTTCAAGTTGAATATGACGACTCTCTGGGAAACAGCCGTTCGGTACCAACGCCGTCTGCGTCGTGCCTCTATTTATCGGCTTGATGACTATCTGATCTTCCCAAATAAAACTATCGAAAAAACAGAAGCAACCCGTTGCTGCGGAAAATTTCGGAACCTGATTCTGCAAGGGTTTTTATCTCAGGGGCTGTCAGATATTTTTCTTCAGTAAATATCAAATCTGCCTGTTTATTGGTAATAATTGTTTTTAATTCCTGTTCAAAAATTCCATTTATTATATTATATTCCGTATGGGCAATAAAACCGTCATATAACCACATGTTTAAATCGCGCCGCTGTGGGAAAATATACAGATCCTCTGCCATCTTTGGTTTGCTGACCAGAAAATCAAAAAGCGCCTTGTGTTTTTGCCAGGCATGCCCGCTTTGATCAAGATATACCGAAAGCGGTGTAGTCCAGAGCGCAATTGAAGCAAGAGCCGCTAAAACCGCCAACGCTTTAACAGCTTTACGGTGCCAGGCTATCTGTAATAAATACCAGGCAGAAAGCAGCGCCATACCTGCATAGGCCGGCAGGGTAAAATAATAACGTTTGGTATGCGCTATCTGAAAAATAATAAAAAAAGAAAGAATCCAGATCAGGAGGAGTAAAATCCAGTCTTTCTCTTTTTTGCCGGTTTCTTTTCTTACGCACTTGTTTATTCCCTGCCCTAAGGAATACAGCAGCAGCGGCAGATACGGCCAGTAATTTTCTGCAAGTTTTTTCAGATTGTCAAGCTTGCCCCAGTTAACCAACTGGCTTTTTTCAAAAAAATAGGCGATTTGGTACTGCCAGAGATATATTTCCAGAAAATCTTTTCCGTGAACCGTATACATGATAATATGCCAGGGCAGGGCGCAGGCTGAAAATGAAATCACCGCGAGCAGAGTTTCCCGGCTGAAAATTTTACGGGTCTGGCCGCTTGCCAGCAGCCAGACACAAATAATAAAAGGCGGCCACAGGCCCATTACGCCTTTGGTTAAAACCGCCAGGCCGGCAAAGAATCCGCAGCCAAGACTGTATAGCCGGCGCTTATCCGCTGCATAATAGCAAAGAATTGATAACATAATATAACAGACAATAGAGGCATCAAAACCGGCGCGCCGTGCATACCAGAGAAAAAGCTGGGTAGTGCTTAAAATAAATACAGACAGCCAGGCGTATTCTTCGCTGAATAAATCTTTTAAAATGCAAAACATCAGAAATAAACATAAAATAATATTTATTATTAAAAAAAATTTTGGTCCTATGGTCTGGGTCGGGAAAATTCTCTGCCCCAAAGACATAAGCCAGGGCAGAAAAGTGGTTTTTTCAAGATAAAAGCTGCGCGAATTCCAGGGATGAGGAATTTTAAAAATCGATCCGGATGTAATAATCAGCTTGGAAAGATGCGCGTGATAGGTGTCGTCAACAAAGCGCAGCAGGGAGCGGTTAATGCCGCCGAAAAAAAGGGAAATAATTACGGCTGTTAAAAACAACCGGGAAAAAAGTATATTACGAAACGGCATTTAGGTAAAATACTTCATGAAATGTTATTGAAATGATAAACAAAAAAATGGCGATTTGTCATGATTTTAAAATTAATTTTCAAGCTCTGCCATAATTTCTTTTTCTACAGACGGATCTTTCTGATAAATAAACAGCTTATTGCTTTTTACGGCATTTACCAGTATTTCTTCCTGATCTGAAATATCAGGCGCACGGGGAATCACTCTGGCAACGCGCGGAGGAATTTCGCCCGGCAGACTGCCGGTAAAGAGATAATAATCTTTTACCGCCGGATTTTCCGCAGGAGTATTTTCCCTGGCTGCAAAGTCACGGGCTGTTCGGGCCGCAGGAGTATCTGTCTGCCGTATAAGCTTGGGAATAAAAACAGCAAGCAGTATCAGGCTGGCCGGAATAAGTATAAGAAATAGCGGAAACAGGGGATTCTTTTTACTTTCACTTAGCAGTTCGTTCCATAATCCTGATGCCTGATTCAATATTTCATTAATGCTCATATCAGGAAATTATTTCGCGGCCGAAATAGGGGACAAGTTTTGAAGGAATACGCACTTCCCCGCTTGCTGTCTGAAAATTTTCCAGAATAGCCACGATGGTACGGCCAACTGCCAGGCCCGAACTGTTTAATGTATGTACATAATCTATAGTCCGGCTTTTTCCATGCCGGAACCGGATCATGGCCCGGCGCGCCTGAAAAGAGCCGAAATTGGAGCATGATGAGATTTCTCGGTAACAATTCTGAGAGGGCAGCCAGACTTCAAGATCGTAGCATTTACAGGCGGCAAAACCGATGTCTCCGCTTGAAAGCAGTACCACCCGGTAGGGAAGTTCCAGTTCCTGCAGAACCGCTTCGGCGTCGGCAAGCAGTTTTTCGTGTTCGACAGGGGATTTTTCAGGATGTACGAATT
>DNNS01000573.1 GCA_003497555.1 Spirochaetia bacterium | reverse complement strand
GGCCGGAAAATTAAAACTTGATTATGCCGTGCAGAATAAAAACACCGACTATCTTTTTTTTTCCGTTGTCACAACCAATTATGTTTTTTATTTCCGCGCCCTGCCCGAGCCGGTAAAACCGGTAGTGCGCTATAATGAACACTATAATTATTCTCCGGCCTATCTGGTAACAGATACCGCCGGTTACGCGGCTTTTGCGCTGCCGGACGGAAGTCTTGATTTATTCAGATTCAGTCTTAAAAACGGCAGTATTTTGCATAAAAAACGCCTGAAAAAAAACAAGGCAATTCTGCTCTCGCCGTTATGGGTACTGGATCCGGTTAAAAAAAATCCTGTGCTTTTTTACAGTTCATGGCAAAACAGCATGAAAATATTTACAGCTGGATTTACCAATAATCTGGAGTATCAGGCTCCGCGGGAAACCGGTAAATTTTCCAATATTATTCTGCATTCCGCCGGGGCAGGTACATCCGGAATATATACTGTATTTTCAGAAAATAAAAATAATCTCACGGCTGTTAATTTTATAAATCTGCGTTCTCCTGCGCGCATCCTTCCGGTTTTTTCCGGAACCGGCTGTCTGTTAGCACAGACCGTATCCTGCGGTCAGCTGATTTTTATCCTGACAAGCCGTAAAACTCCGTCTTCCGGGCTGGAACTCGCCATGCTTGAATCCGGACAAAATCCTCCGCGGCTAAATACATTTTCCGCTGCAGATGGGCAAACTCCTGAAAATTATTCCATTAATATATTTGAAAAAAATGTTCATATTGCCTATACGTCCAAAGAAAATAATTCCGCTGTACTGCGCTATATACATTTTAATACCGAGAATGAATCTTTTTCCGGGCAAGCCGAACTGGGAGCCGCTGCGGAGACTCCTCATATAATAGCCGGCCGGGAAAATATCAGTATTTATTTTTTGTCACCCGGCGGAGAGAAAGATTATATCAGCTGCCAAACCCGCTCTTGCGATCAAGAAATTATTGCACCGCAGGCAAAACCATTAGCGGAAAACCGGGAAATATCCGGAGTAACGCATCCGACCGTACAGACTAAAAATGACAACACGCTGCAGGATAAAATAAACCGGTATCTGCACGCGGGTAATTATAAAAACATAATTGAACTGGTTAAAGACAACCAGGAACCTGATTATATTTATTTCCGCGGCATTGCCTGGTACTGCATGATGCTGCAGAAAAATATCTATACCTCGGATCAAAGACAAGACTATGCTTCCCGGGCGGAAAAAACCTTTGCGGAAGTCACTTCCATGACCAAAGATGATTCTCTAAGAGCCCGATGTCTGATCTGGCAGGCTATGATTTTGCATTTAAATAATGAAGATTTTACATCCAAAAAGAAATCCCTGGCTTTACTGAAAAAAGTTGTATATGATCCGATTTTATCTGAAACCAGTTATGCCAATGACGCACTTTTTTATATCGGCCTGGTTTACAAAAATATCGGCTGGTATCACGCCGCTGCCTCATTTTTCAGGGCGGTGGCGGAAACCGGGCGCGGCGACCGTGTAATCTGGGATAATTATCAAAATAAATTTATGGATATTGCCGAAGCTTCCCGATACGGTCTTGTCCTGCTGGGATTCAAGCAATGAAAAGTATCTGTTTAATACTTTTTTTCTGTGCCTGTCTATCTGCCGAAACCGCAAATGAACTTACCGGCGTTGATAAGAACACCTATTTTGAACTCGGATCGAGGCTGATTGACGAAGACAATTACGGCGCGCGTTTGTTGAAAGAAGCCGACAAATGCTGCGAAGAGGGAATCAAATTTTTTAAAATCCGCGATTATGACCGGGCCACCAGCAACTGGAATCAGGCGCTTAAAATCAAGCTTGATCACGAGCTTTCTTCCCGCTATCTTGATAAACTTTCCGAGTTAATCGCCAATATTGATACCTATACAAAAGAAGGTGAAAATGCCATACAGGCCGGAAATTTCCAGGACGCGGTAAAAGCCTTTACCGGCGTACTGACGTTTAATTCCCAGGATCCCGGAGCGGCTAGGCATCTTAAAAAAATTGCTGACAGCCTGCCGGTGGATAAAAAACAGGAGATTATCGAATCCTGTCTTCCGGAAGCTGATGCGCTTTTTAATTCATCCGGTTACGATGACGCTTTTAAATCCCTGGCGAAGTATATTACAATATTATTTTTTGATTCCGGACATGCCGTTGCGCTGGAACGGATAAAAATTCTTGAAAATCGTATTGTTAAAATTCTATACGAACAGGAGATTAAGGAATATTTTGAATATGCTGAATTAAAAATGACTGAAACCCGTTACGAAGAAGCCATATTTTATTTTAAAAAAGTACTTGCTCTTGATGTGGAAAATAAAGGAGCCCGGGAAAAATCCGGAGAAGCCCTGCGGCTGTTAGCCGGCCAGAAAATTGAAAAACTGCTTACAGAAATAGACGGACTTGACAGTCTGGGACTTATTGCCCGGGCCATGATCACAGCCCAGAAAATATTTGAGATTGATCCTCAAAGCACCAGAGCTGATGAAAAAATCAAAACCCTTGCCCAAAAAATCGAACGCAGACCGGTACAAAACGGGCTTTATATTCTGTCTGATAATCTTGCCTTGCAGGCAGTCAAAAAAAACAACACAGGCCTAACCGATGATGCCCTGGCGCTTCTATTTTATATCGAAGAAAATTTTGGATTTACCGAAGCCGCAACATCCTGTTTTTACGCCATACTTGAAAAACAGAATTCCCCTTTATTACGCCTGTTGCAAAAATAATTTTCATTAAAACGCTCCCTGGAAAATTTATTTGTAAAGGACTACGCCAGCGAGGGCAGTGGTTTGATATCTTACTACAAACGCTATTTAAATTTAACCACCCGAACATCCTGTTCT
>DNNS01000697.1 GCA_003497555.1 Spirochaetia bacterium | reverse complement strand
CGCTTCATGCGGTCCACGATAATTTCCAGATGCAATTCTCCCATGCCAGAAATTATCGTCTCTCCCGTTTCCAAGTCGGAGTTCACGCGGAATGTGGGGTCTTCCTCTGCCAAACGCCTGAGCGCCAAACCCATCTTCTCCTGATCTGCTTTGGTTTTGGGCTCAATAGCAATATGTATAACCGGTTTGGGAAATTTTATGGATTCAAGGACAATAGGCGAACCTTCAGAACAGAGAGTGTCTCCGGTTTTTCCTTCTTTAAGCCCTACAATGGCTGCTATATCGCCTGCATATACCTCATCAATTTGCTCACGTTTGTTGGCATGCATTTTCAGTAAACGGCCGACTCTTTCTTTACTGTCGCGCGTTGAATTATATACGTAGGAACCAGCCTGCAAAAAGCCGGAATAAACTCTCATAAAACTGAGTTTACCCACATAAGGATCTGTCATGATTTTAAAAACCAGGGCCGAAAAAGGTTCGTCGTCTGATGCCTTGCGCTGTAATTTTTTTTCCGGATCTCTGACCGCCTGTCCGTCTACAGGCGGAACATCCAGCGGCGATGGCATATAGTCAATTACACAGTCGAGCAGGGGCTGAACGCCTTTATTTTTAAAAGCGGTTCCTGCCAACATGGGGAAAATTTTCATATTCAGAGCGGCTTTGCGGATGGCTTTTTTTAATTCAGCCACTGTGATTTCCGAGCCGTCAAGATATTTTTCAGCAATAATGTCGTCATAGTCTGATATTTTTTCTATCATATCTTCGCGATATTGTGCAGCCGATTCTTTCATGGAATCACGAATCTCGCGGGTTTCAAATTTAGCGCCCAAATCTTCGGAAAGCCAGATAATTTCTTTCATGGTTACAAGATCTATGACGCCTTCGAATTTATCTTCTGCACCGATAGGTATTATAACAGGCAGAACTTCAGCATTAAGACGATCTTTCATCATGCTGACTACCCGGAAAAAATCCGCGCCGACTCTATCCATTTTATTTACAAAAACCAAACGAGGAATTTTATATTTATCGGCCTGCCGCCAGACAGTTTCAGACTGGGGCTGTACGCCTCCGACTGCGCAAAAAACGCCGACTGCCGAATCTAGTACGCGCAGGGAGCGCTCTACTTCAACTGTAAAATCGACATGCCCCGGGGTATCAATAATGTTTACGCGGTGTTCGTTCCAAAAACAAGTGGTAGCTGCTGAAGTTATGGTTATTCCTCTTTCTTTTTCCTGCTCCATCCAGTCCATTTCTGTATTACCGTCATGCACTTCTCCGATTTTATGAGTAACCCCGGTATAATACAGAATTCTTTCGGTAGTTGTTGTTTTGCCGGCGTCAATATGAGCCATAATTCCTATATTTCTTGTTTTTACAAGAGGTACTTTACGCGGCACTTTTGTTTCCTTTATATTTTTTTATATTGTCATTAAACACTTGGAATAATTAAAGAAGCGGATTACATGACAAATTACCACTTATAGTGGGCAAACGCCTTATTGGATTCGGCCATTTTAAAAATATCGTTTTTCTTTTTTATAGCTTCGCCATTTTCATTTGAGGCATCTATCAGCTCAGCGGCCAGTTTGCCGGCCATGGTTTTTTCATTGCGTTCACGGGCATAGGTAATAATCCAGCGCATGGCGAGAGTATCGCGCCGCTCGGGGCGAACCTCTACCGGAACCTGATAAGTCGCTCCCCCGACACGGCGGGAACGAACCTCAAGTACGGGCCTGACCTTTTCAAAAGCCTGTTCAAAAATATCGAGACCTTTTTTTTTGGTTTTTTCTTCAATGATTTTTAAAGAATCATAAAAAATTTTTTCTGAGGCATTTTTTTTACCGTCAGTCATCATTCGGCAAATAAATCTGCTGATAAGCTCGCTGTTGAATACAGGATCTGGGATTCTTTCTCGTTTACGTGCGAGTCTGCGGCGTGCCATATTTTTTTATTTCTCCTTAGTTTTTTGCCCGTTTGGTTCCATATTTGGAACGGGCTTTTTTACGATCATTTACACCGGCGGTATCAAGCGCACCGCGAATAATATGATAACGGACACCAGGAAGATCTTTTACCCTGCCTCCGCGTATTAATACAATTGAATGCTCTTGGAGATTATGCCCGACACCCGGGATATAGGCAGTCACCTCAATTTTGTTGGTGAGTTTTACCCTGGCAACCTTGCGCAAGGCGGAATTTGGTTTTTTTGGAGTAAAAGTCATTACCCTGGTACATACTCCCCGTTTTTGCGGACAAGCCTGCAGCGCCGGCGCCTTGGTTTTTTTATCTGTGCTTTGCCGCTTGGTGCGAATCAGCTGATGAATTGTAGGCATAAATGCTTATTACTCCTTAAAACTCAGTATTAACTGAATACAGAGGTGTATATTATTATGATAATAATAAATTGTCAAGAGCTTTTTTAAAAAAACCGAAAATAAAACATGTTAATCCGGAGATATATATGACAGGCAAAAATTTTTATTTTCATTCCGCTTTTACAAATCCCGCTGCAAAAAACTGCAAAAAACCTCAAAAAATTACTGTAAAAATACTTTCCCTGCCAAAACCCCGAATTCCCAAATCATTGCTGATATTATCATTGCCGGTTTTTTTATTATCCGCATCCGCCATTCTATATGTTAATATCGGTTTTTCCACGCCGGTTAATGGAAAACAGCAAGAAGAAATCAATCCGCATTCTCCGGAAGAATTGTCAGAAACAACAGCATTCGAAAGCAGCGATAACGGCAATATAAAAATCGCCATCAGTGATATTGCCGACCTGGGAACCGCCGAAAACGAAGCCCGTCAATTAACCAGCAAAAATCCGCTGGCAGCCTCAAAAATAAATCCATGGCAATTTGAGCTGTACACAGTCAATAAAGGAGATACCATCTGGCACATAGCAAGAAATACCGGCATCAGTATCGATACCATTTTAAGCGCTAACAGGATAATAGCGGCACAGAATATCCATCCCGGACAAAAAATCAGGATACCGCAAGCAAACGGAGTATATTATCAAATCCGCAAGGGAGATTCTTATTCTTCATTAGCCCGCAGATATAATATAAGAGAAGAAGACATTCGCACAGCGAATAACTCATTAAAATTTTTACGTATAAATGAAACCGTTTTTCTGCCCGATGCCAAACTTCCGCTGCAGGAGCGCATGACGGCTTTCGGCGTTTATTTCGAAAAACCGGCAGAAGGCACAATCAGTTCACGCTATGGTCTGCGCCTTCACCCTATTTTAAAACGCCGGTTGTTTCACAGCGGCCTGGATATTGCCGGCAGGGAAGGAGACAAAATCAAGAGTATTCAGGATGGGCAGGTTTTTTTAATTCAACGGAATTTAACCGGTTATGGTAATTATATAGGAATAAAACACAGCAGCGGTTTTTCTTCGTATTATGCGCATCTGAAGGATATCAGTATACAGGAAAACGTCAAATTAAAAAAAGGCGATGTTATCGGTACATTGGGAAGCACCGGACTTTCTACAGGGCCTCATCTTCATTTTGAAATCAGGCAGTTTGGAAAGTTTGTAAATCCGCTTAATTTTATAAAATTTTAAACAGGAATCTCATTCATTAATTCATTGCTGCGGCTGATAAAGGCCGTAAGCTCCTCGCCGGAAAACTGCCGCTGCTGAATCATGGCCAGATCATAAATCTGCCTGACAATCCTCCCGGCTTTTTCTTTTTCACCCTTTCCCGAGAGATCAATGATTTTACCGATTAAGGAATGGGCGGTATTTACAACCAGGGTATGATCATCTATTTTCTTGTCACTCACCTTTCCCTGCATGAGACTGGTCATTTCCTGCATACGGCGCGTTTGTTCGGAAAGCAATATCATCCCGGAAACAGTCGATGATTTCAGATTTTCCAGCCTGACCGTAAGTTTGTCTTTTAATTCCCCGGTTTTCAAGAACTCCTCAAAACAGGCTTTAACGGTATCGTCTTTGGTTTTATTAGAAGCAGGATCAATTATTTTGGCTTTATCGTCTTTGTTTACCAGGAATTCGTCAATATCGGCATCGATGCGCTGAAAAGCAGTTCCCTTGTTGTTCATCTCCAGAAACTGAATAAAATGCGTGTCGATCAGTGAATCAAGCAGCAGAACGTCTATTTGCTGGGATTTCAGGAGATCAACATACGCAGCCTGAGCGCGGGCATCAGAGGTGTACATAACCTTGTCCTTGATACGGCTTTTATATTTTTCTTTGTAGATATCAAGCGTAAGATATTCTCCGCCGGTGGTACGGAAAATTATCGCTTCCTTCATTTTTTCATAAAAATCATGATCGTGCATACAGCCGAATTTAATAAAGGGATGTATATCGTCCCAGTATTTCTGATATGTATCTTTTTCATTTTTGAACATGGAAGTAAGTTTATCGGCGATTTTACGGGTAATATGCTCGGAGATTTTTTTTACTCTTGGATCGCCCTGCAGATAACTGCGGGAAATATTAAGCGGAATATCGGTACTGTCAATTACCCCCTGAAGTAAAGTCAAGAAAGGAGGAATAATATCGCTGATATTGTCGGATACAAAAACCTGCCGGCAAAACAGTTTGATTTCACCTTTGCGCAGTTCGGCATCACTGCGGATTTTGGGGAAATAAAGAATACCCTGCAGATGAAAGGGAAAATCAACATTAAGGTGGATCCAGAAAAGCGGCTTATCCTGGAAAGGAAATAATTTTTCATAAAAAGCCAGATAATCTTCATCTTTAAGAACCGAAGGCTGCTTTACCCAGAGAGCCTCTTTTTCATTGGCCTGGGTATTATTCACTTCAATAACCACCGGTAAAAAATTACAGTACTTTTTCACCAGCTGTTTAATGCGGAAATCATCAAGGTATTCTTCAGATTCCTTGCTGATATGAAGTATAATATCAGTGCCTGTCTGTTCCCGCTTGCCGTCTTTTATAACATAATCTACATTACCTTCACATTCCCAGATTACAGCCTGTTCATTTTCAAGATATGACCTGGTAATTATTTCGACTTTTTCCGCTACCATATAAGCCGAATAAAAGCCAAGACCGAAATGACCGATAATCTGGCTTTTTTCATCACCGGATTTATATTTTTTAATAAATTCTTCAGCGCTGGAAAAAGCAATCTGGGTAATATATTTTTTTATTTCTTCCCGGGTCATGCCGATGCCGTTATCAGAAATAGTAATGGTTTTCTTGGGTTTATTTATGGAAATAGACACTTTTGCTTCAGGCACCTCGCCCTTGTATTCACCCACATCAGACAAACGGGCAAGTTTTGTAATAGCATCAACTGCATTGGAAACCAATTCCCGCAAAAAAATATCATGCTCGGAATAGAGCCATTTCTTAATAATAGGCAATATATTTTCAGTTTGTACGGAAATTGATCCTTTTTCCTGGTGTTCACTCATATTTGACTCCTTAAAATGAAATAATCCAAGGCAGAGCCTCGAAGGATTATGCAATTCGAAATAGATAATGCATAAATAATTTAATAAAAAAAACCGATAAAGTCAAAAACAACATCACATTTACAAGATTTTAAAAACACTTATTGCGGCTTAGGGAATTTTTAACGCAGTCAGGCCGGGAAACAGCAGTAGCGGGTATGGTTTTAAAAGTCCATACTCTCAATATTATCGCGGTTGAATTTGGAAAAACGTCCTTGTTATGTGTCTTCTGCTGTTACCGCAGTCATAGTTTGAATTATTTCACGGATTTACGCTATTCCCGGAACTGATGTTTTTACCGGCTGCGCATAACTGCATGGAAATTTTCTCAGCTGTATCATGAAGCAGATGCAGTAATTCTTCTTTACGTTCATCTGTAAAACGGATACTGGGCAGAGCAACGGCAAGCGCAGCCAAAACTGGTTTTGCCGGGCCTGGAATCGGAACTGCCAGCGAGCTGATTCCCTCAACACTTTCATCCCGCGCCTCGGCATATAAGTTCTGTCTGACTTTTTGCAGTTCCTCAAACAGCAAATCTCGCCGGGTAATGGTTCTTGCTGTAAACCTGATTATTCCATGCTTTTCCATTATTGCTTCCGCTTCCCGGGGCGGCAGACCGGCAAGCAATATTTTTCCGGAAGCTGTGGAATGAAACTGGTTTTTCCATTGCTGATCAGGATTAACAGCCAGAGGCCGGTTCGATTCAATTTTAAGTGCGCAGATGAGATCTCGTTTCTGAATTATTCCGAGGAAAACCAGTTCGTCTGTCTGCTTATTAAGCGCTGTCAGATGGTCAGAAGCTGCTGAAAGCAGTAAATCATTTTCAGTAAATTTTTCCGCCAGGAGCAGACAGCGATAGCCCAGCCGGTACCTCATGGTTTCGGTATCCTGGGTTATATAGCCGCGATGAATGACTGTTCCCAGCAGATTGTGGATCGTGGTACTTTTCAGTTCCAGAATTTTTGACAAATCCGTAAGGCGCAGCCCGTTTTTCTCCTTGCTTAAAAGTTCGATGATATCGAAAATTCTGTTTACCGATTGTACAAAAACTTTTGATTCTTTTCTCATTGTTTACCGGCTGTTTTATATTATTTTCAGGAAAATTACATCCCAAGCCGCCATTGTCTGCGTTTTCGGAAAGGCGTTTCAAATTTGTTTGATAGTTTTTCCTGCTGTTCAAGATGTACCATGCACGCACGCGTACATCCGCGTCCACCGCACATGGCGTTGTTATAACCGCAGGCATTCGGGTAATAGGTACGGAGGATTTTCTGAAGCTCCGGTACCTGCTCTGGTGAAGGATTTTTTTCCCCCCGCATATAGGCCTCTCCGTCCCTGATGTTTTTAAAGGCATCGCGCGGCAAAAATGGATTTATTTCTTTAATACCGCCCATATATGCAAAAAAGCATTGCCATTCGTCGATTTTACCCCATTCGAGTTCCCTGCCGGCAACGCATACCCTGACTGGTTTGTTATCGCTGATTGCATGACCTGGGCACTGGGACACACATGCCTTGCATCTGTCGCAAATTTTTCCTTCAAAAACCGGATCTGCTTCAAGAGGCGCATCGGTCAGCACAAATGCAAAACGTTGTCTTGGTCCGAACTCGGGCGTAAGAAACATTTTACTCCAGCCGATTTCACCCATTCCGCATATATAAGCTGCGATCCGAAAATGAATCTGTACGTCCGCAGCAGGTTTGCCGGGTTCAACAGGTTCAAAATAGGTAAGTTTACGGCCGAGTTCAGGCGATTCTTCGGCCGGGCCTGCGCCAGTCATATCGGAAACCGGCCCGCGTCCGCCGGTATTTCGAAGCGCTGCTCCTTCATATCCGTTATCTTCCAGATAACAGCATAATTCTCTGATCACACCGGGAGCATATATTTCGTTGATATGCGCATATCCCATGGCCGGATATTGAAAAAAATGAGTTCCTTCTTCAATGCCGCGCAGATATCCGCGCGGAATCCTGAAGCCAAGCCCGATAATAACTTTTGCATCCGGGAAAATATAGCGTGCATCCATTTCTTTAGGGGCGCCGTTAAATCTGTCCATTGAACCGATACCTACGATATCTGCACCGCATTTTTTTGCAAAAGATTTAACTTTTTTGGAATTAATCATATTAGCCTCCGATATTATAAAAATTCATTATTAATGAATCTCATTTAACCATAATGAATTATAATAAATTTTTAATGATTTGTCAAATTTTATAAATTCTCACGTGTCAAAAAAATGACAAGCGGGAATTTGCAAGACCAATACTTCCATATTGAAACAGAAAACCGCGATTTTCTGCAAAATACTTTTTAAATCATTATAAAGGGGAAAATAGCAGGGTGCGATTTTTTTTCTTGGGTACGC
>DNNS01000288.1 GCA_003497555.1 Spirochaetia bacterium | reverse complement strand
AATACAATTATTGGAATTTTTATCCGGTAAAAACATATATATATTTTTACTATTGTTATTCACAATTTTTTTTCTCTGGGGTTATTTATGCAAAGAAATATTTTACACTGCTTATTGCGGCGGTTCTTTCGGCGATAATTACTGGTTTATAAGAGAAACCCTGAATAATCCGGATTATATCTGGCTGCCTCATCTTTATTTCCCTTTAATACCAGGTAAAATTTTCCAGTTTATTACAGCTATAGCTCCAAATATGGAATGGCTTAAATCCCCGGAAAAAATTTTTATATGGTTTAGCTATTCGACAAAAATTTTAGTTTTAATCGGATTAATTTTTGCATGGAAAATACTTTATACCGGTAATCTTACCCGGCTGCAAGCACTGCTTGGAATTTTCTTTATAGCGGTTTCTTTTGCCTATTGGTTATGGGGAATACAGCCCAATGCCCGCGGGGTAATGCTGGCACTTATTTTTATTAGTATATATTTCACTGTCCTGGCCCTTAAAAAAAAAAAAATTATTCATATCATGATCAGCAGTATAATATCCTGTCTGGTAGTTTACGTTCATATCGGGGGGCTGTTTTTTACTTTGGGCATTTTTCTGGTACATGTATTGTGGCTTTTTTTTGACAGAAGAGAAAAAAAATATTTTATACAGATTGCTGTTTTATCCGCAACCTATCTGATATGCGGAGCATTGTTTTATTTTCTTGCTGCCTGGCATTACCATACATGGAGTTTTGCCCGTTTATTTGCCGAAATCGCCAATACCGAACAGCTGGGAGTTTTCAATTTACATCATTCGTTTTTCAAATTACTGTTCAGAGACGGGATCAGCAGTAATCTTGCCATGCTCATAGGGCCTCAATACGACGGGGTTCCAAGAACTTTTACCAGCCTGGCTGCCATCAGCCTGGCCCTGGGGTGCATTCTGTCGTTATTTATTTCTTTTATTTCAATCCGCTGGAAACTATTTTTTAATTCCCCTGCAGCTCCGGTTTTTTTTACTTCCCTGTTCTGCTTTATTGTCACCATGATAGGCTTTTCCATACGAAAAACCTTTATTGCCTATTACGGCCCTGTAATTGTCTTTACTTCCATACTTTTATTCTTACTGGCATTTGCTCCCCGCCGTAATAATGCCGAATACCCCAATTTTTTAATTCTGCTTCTTATGTCTTTTTCCATGTTTTTTCTTAACGGGCATGGAGATGTCAGGGTTTTCTGGGGAGAACAGAGAATAACCAAAGATATTTTCCAGAAAATCTCCATGCTGAAAATTTTTCCGGGAGAACACAGGGTTAATTGCTACCATACCAAAATTGAATCCTGGGGCGATGAGATGATTGTCCGTTACTATACTGAAATTCCCGAACGGTACAGCGGCTACAGCAGCATTGCCTTTAAACCGCATTATTCCAACAACCGGGAACTCTATCAGCAAATCAGAGTAAATACCAATGAATTCCATCTGCTTGATTTACAATATTCAGAGCCAGATAAAATTATTTCCATAACAAACGATTTGCCGGATGATATCAGGGTAATTCACAGGCAATCGCTCTTACTTCCGTATATAATTTATTTACAGCTTGAAAAACATACCAATGTACCGGGCGAAAAATTCCATTAATAAAATTACCTGTAAAGCTCCGGCATTACAGGCATTGCCCCGCCGGCTGCAGATTTTTCTGCAGCCCAGATTACCGCCTCGATTCTGCGGACATTGGCTGAATCGAGACCGAGTAAAGTATCTTTCCTGCCGGCACGGGCATTAGCTACAAATTCTTTTATGCTGCGGCTGCATTTATGCGTCCAGACATCGCCGCTGTCAAGATGATCATTTGCAAAATCCGGGTCAGCACTGTAATCACGCTTCAGGCTTTTGGAAGACCACATCACCCGGCTGGACAGCGGATTCTGAGGTATATAGTCGAATTGACCTTCAGTACCTGACACGGTATGACGGGCATCATATTTTTCGGCAAAATCAATATTACCCTGTACCAGGCCGGTAATACCGTTTTCGTATGTAATTAAAATATCATGCTGTGTATGATAATCAAAATTACGGATACGCGGCGGACTGCTTTTACATACCACCAAAACCGGATCAGAATCTGCAATATTTACCGAGCAGGATACAGCATGACATGTGCCCATGGCAATTGCGCCGCCGGTTTTTGCGCGTTTTAATTTCCAGACCTGCTCCGGCGAGTTAGAGATATTTATCGGATGCCGATAACTGAAATAAGTGGAAGCAATCTGCCCGAATGCTCCTTTTTTTACCAGGGAAGAAAGTTTTTCCTGCTCATCGTAATGAAGCAGAATATAGTCAATCTTGGTTGTAAGCCGAGATGCCAGTGCAGCATTCATAAGTTTTTTTGAATCTTCCACGGTTGTTGCAAACGGTTTTTCCAGAAAAAGATGCTTGCCGGCTGCCAAGGTTTTAACGGCAAAATCCGCATGCATGTTATTGGGAACAGCTACAATGATTGCATCCAGATTTTTCTTTTTAAGCATTTCATCGAAAGAAGTAAACAGTTCTGCATGGTCGAGTCCTAATTTTTTCTTTCTTTCTTTCAGCAGATTTTCATTTAAATCGCATAAAGCGCTGATTTGTGATTCACCGGACTTGTTTCCATTTCCGGTTTCTGGTGCAAAGCCATTCTCGTCATATTCCACTCCGGCTGCAAGTGCTCCTGCCATCCATCCGGTAGCTCCGACAATTCCAACGTTTAATTTGCTATTCATACATACTCCCTGGAAAATACCGTCT
>DNNS01000567.1 GCA_003497555.1 Spirochaetia bacterium | reverse complement strand
ACTGATAGCTGATCCTCCGCGCTGCGGTCTTGATCCGGAAATTTTAAACTGTATTGTTTCCTGCGGGCCGAAAAATTTTATATATATATCCTGCGAACCGGCAAGTCTGGCCCGGGATTTAAAAATACTTGCCCGTCAGTATAGTATAAAAGAAACATTCTGTTATGATATGTTTCCCCAGACCATGCATATTGAAACATCTATTTTTTGCACCCGCAGATAATGTCATTGTACAGGAATTTTAATATTTGTATAAAAAAAATTTTTTAAGCAATTTAATTGGATACAAATTTTTTAGTATTCAGAATATAATCACTGGCAATATCATCTATACAAATCCGGAGGCTATAATGCAAATCAAAAAATTATCAAGTGTATGCGTGCTGGCGGCATGTATACTGCTCGGTTCGCAGTTTATTTTCTCTGAAACCAGACTGCATTCGGTTTTTTCAGACAGTATGGTTCTGCAGCGCGACATCAAGGCCGCTATTTTCGGTTTTGCCGCTGACGGGGAAAAAATTACCGTAGAGATTGCCGGGCAAAAAAAAGAAACAACCGCTAAAAACGGCAAATGGAAAATCCTGCTTGAGCCGGTAAAAGCCGGAGGGCCTTACACACTTGTAATAACCAGTAAAGACGGGGTTATAACCCTGAAAGATATTTTATTTGGCGATGTGTGGCTGGCCACCGGCCAGTCAAATATGCAGACGGATATAACCTACTATAAAAATAAATTTTCTGAACTTTTTAAAGATATTCCGGGCAATTATAAAAATGATAAAATACGTTTTATACGCGTTGCCCAAAAAGGCTCCGATACGCCGATGGATGATTTTAACAGAGATGGAAAATTTGCCNNCGCATTTGTGACGAAGAAAGTCCGCTGGCGGTTTCTGCTGCCGGCTATTTTTTTTCCCGCAAACTGCAGACCGAAGCAGGAGTTCCTGTCGGGCTTATACACACCTGCGTAGGGGGAACATCGGTTTCAAGCTGGGTACCCATGGAAGTACTTGCCAGCCGCGCAGAATTTAAGGAATACATTGACAGCTATAATAGGTCCCTGAGTAATTATCCGGCTGCTGCTACAAAATTCAGCAATGATATGAAAGAGTGGAATGAAAAAAAAGCGGCAGGAACTCCTGATCTTCCCAAGGCTCCGCAGGAACCAATGGGCAGCAGCCATGTTAAACGCCTTTCGGCATTATTTAACGGCATGATTAATCCGCTTGCCGAATTCCGGATAAAAGGCGCAATCTGGTATCAGGGTGAAGGCGATGCCGCAAGATATGCCATTTACCGGACTCTGTTCCCGGCCATGATAACCTTCTGGCGTAAACTCTGGGGTCAGGGCGATTTCCCTTTTATTTTTGTACAGCTTGCAAGCTATCAGAAAATGAATGAAAACCCCGAAGATACTCCCTGGGCCAGAGTGCGTGAAGCCCAGACGGCAGCGCTTCTGCTGCCTAATACAGCCATGGCGGTAGCTATTGATGCCGGTCTTGAAAAAGATATTCATCCGCCCTTTAAACAACTGGTAGGCGAACGAATGGCAGCTGCTGCCCTGAAAAAATTTTATGATAAAAAAATCGTGGCTGAAGGTCCGGTATTTAAAAACCTCAAAATCGAAGGATCCAAAGCGGTTATTGTGTTTGATAATATCGGAAGCGGGCTGGAGGCAAAAGCCGTTAAACTTGACAGTTACGAACTTGCCGGAGGCGAACTGCGCGGATTTTCCGTTTGCGGTGAAGATAAAAAATTTTACTGGGCCAAGGCGCAAATCAAGGATAATACAGTAGAAGTAAGCGCGTCTGAAGTATCAAAACCGGCGGCAGTCAGATATGCCTGGGCTAATTTTCCGCTCTGTAATCTGTATAATAAAGAAGGATTTCCGGCGGAACCTTTTCGTACTGATAAAGACGAAGCAGCCGGAGGTCCGATAAATCATCTGGCAGTTGGAAAACCTTTTGTGTGTTCTGCGCCGAATCCCAATAATGCCAAAGGAACCTGGGGCGGCATTACAGACGGTAAACTCGATGAAACCCCTGCTGCACTTTTTGCCACTGACAGTTCAAAAACTTTTCCCAAAACCGTTACCATAGATCTGCAGGGCGCTTTCTCCCTGTCAGTTATCAGGGTATACAGCAGCAAATCCGGAGCAACCAAAACAGTAGACGTGCAGATATCAACTGACGGAACGGATTTTTCCTCTGCCGGGAAAAGTGAATTTAAAGCAGGGGAACAATCGGTTTATGAAATAAAAAATATCAAAACAAAAAAAATTACTCATGTACGGCTGGTTTTCCCGGATATCTGGGAAAAGGTTTCGTCGTACCCCGGTTTTAATATGATCCGTGAACTGGAAATACTGGATAAATAAAACACCTTATGAAAATAAAAATATGAAACTGCCAAAAACCAAATTCGCCGGTTTTAAAAACTCCCTGCTGTTCGAAATTGCCTGGGAAACATGCAACCAGGTGGGCGGTATTTATACCGTAATCCGTTCCAAAGTGCCTGCGGTAAAAGAACTGTTTCCCGGCAAATATTTTCTGATCGGCCCCTGGATTCCGGCAGCTAACCTGGGAGAATTCGAAGAAGCCCAGCCGGATGAACTTCTGGAAAAAGTTAAAACCGCACTGCAGAATGAAGGAATCGAAATACACATAGGCAAATGGCTGGTAAGCGGCCAGCCGGATGTTANNAAAATATTTTTTCTGGAAAGATCATGATATCCAGGTGCAGGATGCCAATGATCTGGTTAATCAGGTATTTTCCTTTGCCTGGTGCGTTCTCAGATTTTTTGAGATATTATGTTTGACGGAAAAACCCGGACAGCAGATCATTGCTCATTTCCATGAATGGATGAGCGGAGCCGCCATACCTCTTCTGCGCAAAGCCGGTATCCCGGTACGTACGGTTTTTACTACTCATGCCACCCTGTTAGGCCGCTACCTGGCCATGAATGATACCGGGTTTTACGGACGCCTGCCTTTTATCGACTGGATGCATGAAGCCAGGCATTTTAATCTGCAGGCTGAAGCCAGAATAGAAAGAGCAGCGGCTCACGGCTCGCATGTTTTTACGACTGTAAGCAATGTTACGGCAGCGGAATGCAAACATATTCTGGGGCGTACTCCTGATGTAATTCTTCCCAACGGCATCAATATAGACCGTTTTGTAGCCCTGCACGAGTTTCAGAACCTGCACAAGGAATATAAAGATAAAATCCATCAATTTGTCATGGGGCATTTTTTTCACAGTTACTCCTTTAATCTTGACAAAACAGTATATTTTTTTATTTCCGGACGTTATGAATATTACAACAAGGGCTTTGACCTTACAATAGAAGCTGTTGCCCGGCTGAACTTTCTTCTGAAAAAAGCCGGCAGCGATATTACCGTAGTTGTTTTTTTTATTACCCGTACGCCATTTCATTCCATTAATCCCGAGGTTCTTAATCTGCGCGGCGTAATGGAGGAAATACGCCAGACCTGCGAATCCATACGCAACCAGATGGGCCAGAAATTATTTGAGACCGCAGCCTCAAGCTCCCAGGCGGCTTTTCCTGATTTGAATGCCCTGGTAGACAATTACTGGAAACTGCGGCTGCGCCGTACCCTGCAGTCGTGGAAAACCGGGAAACTTCCATCGGTAGTAACGCATAATCTGCGCGATGACGCTACGGACGGAATATTGAATTATTTCAGGACATGTAATCTGATTAACAGGGAAGAAGACAAGGTTAAAGTTGTATATCATCCTGATTTTATCAATCCTGCCAATCCGCTGTTCGGCATGGAATACGATCATTTTGTGCGCGGCTGTCATCTTGGAATTTTTCCCAGTCTGTATGAACCATGGGGTTATACCCCTATGGAATGCATTGTACGCGGCGTGCCTGCGGTAACCAGCGATTTTGCCGGTTTTGGAAATTACGTAATGAAGAATCTTGCGGCTCATGATGAAAAAGGCATTTATGTCATACGCCGCAGCGGTAAAACATTTTCGGATGCAGCCCAGGAGCTTGCAGCCTGCCTTTTTTCTTTTGTTAATCTCAGCCGGCGCGAAAGAATTGCGCTGCGCAACCAGACGGAAAGCATTTCCACGCATTTTGACTGGCAGAATTTATTTTTCAATTATGAAGAGGCTTACCGTCTCGCCGCGAATAATATTTAATGTTCATTGCGGTTTAGATTATAAACTGAACGTAAATCCGAATAACAATTTTTCAGCTTTACTGCGCACCCCGCTGATGCGAAAATAGTGAAATACAGGCTTGTTTCCGGCTACAGGAATAACGGTTTTAAGCAGACTGTTTATATCCGAGGCAAACAGCTGTTTTAACACGGTATTTTTTAAATCAATTACAAACGAATCTTTAACCTGATCCTGAATAAATTCAGTTTTCAGTTTTTTTTTAAAAGCCGCAGTATATAGAAAATAAACCAGGGGAGAAAAAAGTATAAATAATTTTTTTTTAGCCCGTATAACCGGTTTGGTATAAAGGCAAAACCCGATCTCTGCGGCATCCCGGTTAATCTCGCAGCGGGTAATTTTTATTAACTGCAATATCTGATATTTTATAAAAAGAAAATGCACATTCAACGAAAAAGAAATAATGTTATCTATGAGAATTTTTATTTTAGAGATACTTACATTGCCGGGGAGTTCTATGTTTTTAATTATAAGTCCGGCAAGCGCATTTTCATCAATCACCAGGCATTTTTCAGCTAATGAATCCTGCATACTGATTTTTACAGGCAGCAGAGGATATAAAATTTTTTCCAGAAACTCTGCTGCTCTGCTATACGCCGCTTTTTTCAGACTGTTCCCGGCTTCTTCTGCAATTACACCCGCATAAGCCTGCAGTTTGTCACGGTTTTCAGCCAGAAAAGTACGGCATTTTTTAAAAAGATCATTAACCGGCAGATTTTTCATTTTAAAGCATTATAACATGCAAGTTTGAATTTCTTCGATGAATAGGAGTGAATTTATTTCCTGGGTAAACAAAACAAAAACCCTGCTTCTGGGTACTAAATTATAGCGGACATATGATCAGAAACCTTTATAGCGCTGTAATTTATATAAATTTTCAGTACACGGATTATTCACGTTTTACAAGGAAATCTTCTTTTTCAGATTGAGTTCTCTGGCCTTGGCCAGGCATTCCACAATATCATTGCGGTTTAAATATTCCGTCTCCATATTTACAGCTGTAGATCGGAATTGATTCCAGGTATTCCTGTTTATCAAACCGTCTTGTACGCATTTTTCAAACAATACAGTTGCCGGGACCGGATAAAAAACCGAGGGGCCGATTAAAACCCCCAGGTTGTCGACAAAATTAATAGTGTCAAGAATTTCTTTTTTAGTCTGCCCGGGAAGTCCGATGATCAGATACACGGTGGTAAACAAATCATGTTTTTTTGCCCAGGTTACGGCATTTTTAATATGCCTGGTATTCACCGGCCTGTTGTATTGCTTCTGCAGCCGGGAACTTTCGGCTATAAGAGAAATATTAAGAGTACGAAAACCTGCCTGTTTCATGGAATAGACAATTTCCTCATCAAGCGTATCTGCACATATGCCATTCATGGCGCAGTATTCAATATTATAATTTTTTATTTCCTGTGCCCGGGCAAGAAAATCCATAAACCAGCCGCGTGAAAAAGAGAGGTTGTCATCTTCAAAATTAATTACCTGGACATGGTATTTTAACGCGCAGTCTGTAATTTCTTCAATAAGCGCATCGGTCCGGCGGAAACGCATTTTGTTTCCTGATACCTTCTGCACTCCGCAGAAAGTACAGGCATGGGAGCAGCCGCGTCCCGCAGCGGTAGAAACAAGATTTTTTTTCCCCAGGCGGTATCTGGAGTGATTCAGCAGATCATGCCCGGGTGTAGTTTCCGGCCAGGCAGATTCCGGGGATGCATTAAATGGAAAATCGGCGGAAAGTATATTATGCGGAGGAGCGCTCCGGTTTCCGCTTATAAATCCGGCAAGTTCTAACAGGGGAATTTCTCCCTCACCGCAGACTACATAATCAATCTCAGGGCAGAGTTGTAAAATTTCCGGGCCGAGTACTGTGGCATGATGACCTCCGATCACAATCGGAACCTGTACATATTTTTTTATCAGTTGAGCGGTTTTTTTCACCTGTTCAAAATAAGCAGTACAGTTAGAGTTTATTCCAATCAGAAACGGATCATACTCCTTTACAGCGCGCAGAATGGTTTCGCCGGAATAACCGAAATATTTATAACCGGAATAAAGCCCGTAAGCGGAAAAAAGTTTATGTACAGCGGAAAATTCCGCGGGAACAGGAATCTGCCTGCCCTGACGGCGTTCCAGAGCATTAAAAATTTTAACATCATATCCATGCGGTTTTAAATACCCGGCCAGAAAAGCCAGCCCCAGGGGATAAGTACGGCAGGATGTGATATAAAAGTCTTCCAGCGGCGGCTGGATAAGTAAAATGCGCGTATTCTTCATCTAAATGCCTGCCTGGTCTATGTTTTATTTTTCTGCCGGATATTATAATATCATATCCTGAATATGGAGTTCTTATGAAAAAAATAAATGTTGGAATAATCGGTCTGGGTTTTATGGGTTCAACCCATTTCCGCATCTATCAGAAAAATCCCAAAGCGCGTCTGTTGGCCCTGGCCGATATTGACCCGGCCAAACGCCGTGGAGACTGGCGAAAGATCTGCGGAAATATCGGGGATGGAGATAATACCCGGCCGGTTGATTTAAACGGCATTAAAACCTGCGCTGCAGCCGATGATTTAATAAATAATCCGGAAATTGATCTGGTGGATATCTGCCTTCCGACTTTTCTGCACAAGGAATATATCTGCAAGGCGCTTGCCGCCGACAAACATGTTTTCTGCGAAAAGCCGATTGCCCGTACCCTGACTGAAGCCAAAACCGTTACCGCCCTGGCAAAAAAAGCCAAAGGCCTGTTT
>DNNS01000511.1 GCA_003497555.1 Spirochaetia bacterium | reverse complement strand
ATATTCGGACTCTACAGGTACAAATTACAATTAGACAAATTTATGAACTTATTGTATATAAGTAATGTTAATTATTAGTTATACAAGAGGTTCATATGAGGATACTGTTTTTTATAACAATTTTATCAGTTTTATCCGCAAATTCCATACCGCCCGAAGATATCTCCTTAATTAAAAAGAAAAACAATTTAAGCGATAATGCAATGAATTTATATCTCCCGGTTTTGCACCCTATTGTTAAAGAGCCGATCGCCGAAGGGGTTTCTTTACTGGTACCCCATGAGCTTGGCAATCAAAAACTGGCTAAAAACGGAATTCTTGATATTACCGCCTCTCCTTTCAGTGCTGATGCTTCCGGGAAAAAAGATTCCACTAAAGCCATTCAGGACGCAGTTAACTTTGCGCGCGACAGGCAAATGGCCCTGTATTTTCCCCCGGGCAAGTATGTTGTTTCTGATACTATTGATTGCCTGCAAAAACTTACCTATCGCGGTAACGGCGCCATATCCGGAGCTGATGTGTATCCGGTGGTAATGATCGGCTCTGCCATTCCCGGCAAACGTTCAGTAATTTATTTAGCGCCAAAATCCAGGGGTTTTACCGACGCGAACATCAGAAAGATTATTGTTCATTTCAACAGCCTGAGCAATGGGGGCGCAAAAAGAGACCGGGAGGCAGGGCCGGAAAAAATGCAGGTAAACATCAGCTATAATAATCTTTTTACGGATATTGATATTGTAATTGGCGAAGGGAATCCGGGAGCGGTAGGAATCAGAATGCATGGAGCCGAAGGTTCCAGTATACAGAGTGTTACCATTGATGCAACGCACGGCCACACCGGTATGCTGTCTTTAGCAGGAGGCGGCGGATCTCATCATAATATTACCGTAATCGGCGGACGCATCGGTATTGACACGCGCGGCTGGGACGCCGGAGGAACAAAATCAGACGGAGCCGGAACGCAGCCTACTCCGACCATGGCTCATGTAAAACTTTTCGGACAGACCGAAGCCCCCCTGTTTATTATCTGCCGAGGCCCTTTTGTCGGTGTCGGCATGCATATTAAAGTCAAACCCTTTCTTTCAGCAGTAATTTTAAAAAAAGCCGGGGATCAATTTTTTAACAGCACTTTATGCCTGGTTGACAGTGTAATTGAATTTGAAAAATTTTCAGCTAACAATACTTTTTTATCTTATGAAAACGGATGCTACCTAAGAAATGTTTTTATAAAAAATTGCGAAAACCTCACTGAAAATATCAGGGGAAACAGCGGCGGCTGGATAAAAATCAAAGAACTGACTCTTGCGGTTACTCCGGCGCCCTTTAAGGCTTTGCCTGACCGGGAGCCGTTTCTTTTTGATCAAAATCCTGTGGTTGATGGTAAAAGAACAGAAAACATTATTTTTCTGGAAAAAGATACTGAACCGCCGGCTGATATTGTTTCACGGCATTTATGGAAACACGATCCTTCCTGGCAGGATGAAAAAGCCGCTAATGTCAAAGACCAATACGGGGCCAAAGGCGATACCAAAGCCGATGACACCAAAGCCCTGCAGAAAGCAATTGATGAAAATGAAATTGTTTTTTTACCCAAGGGCTATTACAGAATCACCGATACCCTGAAACTTAAACCTCATACCAAATTAATCGGGATTGCCCAGAATTTGTCATATATTATTGCAATGGATCCTTTTACCGGATTTGCCGGAAGTAAAGAAATTAAACCCATGGTGGAAACTTCTGATGCCAAAGACGCAGCAACAGTAATATCCAGGCTTGGAATATTTATCGGGCAGGAAGTATCTCCTGATACCGTTCAGGCCGCCGGCGGTATTATTCCCTGCTACACCCTCAAGTGGCAATGCGGCGGAGATTCTTCCGTACGCATGGCCTGGTTTAAACGCGGAAGAATTTTCGGATTTCCCCAAAAAAAGAGAGAAGGTATTGAATCTCTGAAATTTGTACATCCGCTGGTTTTAATAACCGGTAACGGCGGCGGCAAGTGGTATAATTTTTTTAATCATGGAGCAGAACTGCATGAAGATTACAGACATATGCTGATAACCAATTGTCAGGGGCCGATAGCGTTTTATCATTACCATGCGCAGGATAATGACGGTTATTGCCAGTCAGAAATAGCAGATTCAGCCAATATTGATATATATGGAGTGAAAGTGGAATACGAAACGCGCTTTATCCGGGTAAGAAATTCCAGGCAGGTCCGCATTTTCGGCCATGCTGGTGTTGCCTATGCCCTGGAAGGCACTGCGCATTTTATTTTTGAAAATTCAACCGATTATCTGGTATCTAATATTAATGATCAGCTTAATCTTGCAGCGGCCGGTACAAAACATCTTACCCAAATCAGAACATCTTTTGAGCTCTTTTATCCTTTACAGGATATTTCCGGTAAAAATGTATTTTCCGTTCCCAGTCTTTCACGGCCGATTGTTATAAAAAAGGGAAACCCGTAAAATTGCTGTAAATAACCGGTAAATACGTGCAAGCTTTTCCAGGGAGTCATCATGTCCGGAGGATACCCGAAACACCCGTGCTGAGCACAGTCGAAGTAATGAAAAT
>DNNS01000301.1 GCA_003497555.1 Spirochaetia bacterium | reverse complement strand
TATATTATACTTAAATAAGTTTAATAAACTTATTTAAGTATAATATAAAATGAATAATATTTTAAAGTGGCAAAAAGTAAAAAATTATAACGAAATGAGCCGTATTGCTGCAAAACTGATTTTTAATACAATTATTAAAAATTTAAAAATTAAAAATAAAATAAATATTGGACTGGCTACCGGAAATACCATGTTAAAAGTTTATCGTAATCTTGCCGATATGTTTAATAATTCCGGAACAAATCTTTCAGGTATGGCAACATATAATCTTGACGAATATGTTGATAATGAAGGAAATAATATTTATATAAATCATAACTTAAGCTATGCATTATATATGAAAAATAATTTTTTTTCTCTTTTAAATCCAAACCTTGAATTTAAATTTTCAAATATTTTTTTCCCTGATGCCATAAATCCTGAAAAATATGATACTGATATCGCTGATGCCGGAAACCTCGATTTTCAGCTGTTAGGCATAGGATTTAACGGTCATATTGCCTTTAATGAACCTTTACCGGCTGATAGTATATCCATTGAAAAATTCAAAGCTCTGCCGTCGCGTATTGTCGAATTAAACGAACTGACAATAAAAACCAATGCCAAGCTTACGGCCGGAAATAATTTACTAAAAGTTCCGCAGAAAGCTGTAACTATGGGTATGGCGACAATTTTAAAAGCTGAAAAAATTTTACTGTTAGCATGCTTCCCCGAACAGACTATTCCTCTGCAAATGATTAAAAAAAATATGATCTCTCCTGAAATCCCGGCATCGTGTCTGCTTCAGCACAAAAACTCAATAATTATCTATACTTCCGATAAAATCACGCTTACGGAGAAATAATGTATAAAAATATCATTCAACAGGCTGAAAACTTTATAAATAACGAAACCCAGTATCATCTGGGATTTTTACCTATCGAACAATCCAATCCCAAAACAAAACATCTGGATAAAATATTTGAAAAATCCTGCAACGAAGGAATAAATACGCTGCTTGCAGTTGATCGTGATCTGACTATTTTAGCGAAAAAATTCCTGAAAGATGAACGATTTAAAAAAATGGAAAATAGCATCTACCGCGCTCTTATTAACAATAAAAAAATTATTTTCTCCGGCTGCGGCGCTACCGGCAGAATGAGCATTTTACTGGAATCATATTACAGAAATTATTTTAATAAAATTAAAACTGAAAACCATGAAATATATAAAAAAATCTCATGTCTGGAAAATTCTGTTTTCAGTATTATGACCGGCGGTGATTATGCTCTTATAAAATCTGTTGAGTTTTTTGAAGATTATCAGGAATTCGGACGCCGGCAGGTACGTGAGCTTGATATTAAAAAAGATGATGTTTTAATTGCCAGTACCGGTACAGGAGAAACATCCTCTATTTTAGGTACGGTAATAGAAGCTTCCGACCGGCAGGCCTGCGTATTTACGCTTATTTGCGTACCGGCCCGGATTCCCATGGAACGCCTGGAAAGATCACGGACGGCATTCAGCAGAGAAAATGTAACCGTAATTGACATGCCCTGCGGCGCCATGGCTGTTTCCGGCTCAACCCGTATGCAGTCAACCACCCTGGAACAGCTGATTGCCGGAGCAGCTCTGGAAAAAGCCATGAACCGGGCAATTTATTTTTTAACACAAAACCGCACGGATGCGCCTGTCAATTTTTTAAATCTTTCAATTGATTATTACCAGGAATTTAAAAATCTTCTTGATGCACTGGAAGAAAAGAATACACTCTCTTCAATTGCATCATATATTGAATTTGAAGAAATGATATATAAAAAACAGGGTTTAATTACATATTATGCCGATGATTTTTTACTGGATATTTTAACCGATACTACCGAAAGATCTCCGACTTTTATGCTTCCGCCGTTCTGTAAAAAAGATGATAATATTTCACAGCAGTCATGGGCTTTTGTAAAAAACGCCTATATTAAAAACAAGGATATCTGGAAACATTGCCTGGGCAGAAATCTTCGCTGCCTTGATTGGAATACCCGCGCATACAGGCAAATGGGCGCGGGTAAGGAAATAAGCAGCAAACCTCCAAAAATAAATAACTCTGAAATGATGAAATTTTTAATCGGCAGTGAAATAGATCCGCAGCGCCTGAAAACACCGGATAACGCTGCCGTATATATCGGAAGCCGGGCTGAAAGTGCAGCCGAAATAATAAAATATTCAGCCGGACAGTATAAACAATATAAAAATTTTTTAATAAACAAAAAAAATACTGATGCTGATTTTTTTATTAAATACAAAGCTCCCAAAACTCCGCTCCGACTGTTCGAACACCTGGCAGTTAAACTGCTGATGAATATAATATCTACAGGCGTTATGGTAAAAATGGGCAGAATTCGCGGCAACTGGATGACCTGGCTCGATATTTCCAATAAAAAATTGATTGACCGGGGTATAAGAATTATTTCCGAACTATGCAATATTGATTACCGCACTGCCTGTATTGAACTTTTTATATCACAAAAAAATTTAAGTTTAATTCCGCCAGGCCAAACCAGACCTTCTCCGGTTCAACATACTATTGAACGTTTAAAAAAATAAATTCACACCCCGGTAACATTTTCATATTGATTAATTTTTATTATCATAACACAATGTTGCGCATGTCTGCTGACAATTCCTCTGTTTTAAT
>DNNS01000069.1 GCA_003497555.1 Spirochaetia bacterium | reverse complement strand
CTGCGCTCAGTACAGGTGTTTCGAGTGTCCCTCCGGGTATAACAACACCCTGGAAAAACATCCGTTATTTTTTATAAGTTAATTATATAACAAAAGAATTTATTTTAATATGTCATTTTGTTGTAATTATGTAATACTATATTGTTTTCTCTGATAAAACCGAAAAATGATTATTTTTTAAAAACAGAACAGATCAACCCTGCAGCCTCTTCCAGATTGGTGCATATGCTAAAGCAGTCTTCCCGGGCAGCGGTATTCTCGCCGGTTTCTACTGCGATGTTTAATAGTCCTGCCCTTTTACCGCACTTCATATCGCGCGCCGAATCTCCGATAAAATATGATTTTTTTAGATCAATATTGAAATCAAGACAAGCTTGTTTTATCATGCCGATATCTGGTTTGCGGCAGCTGCAGGAAATTTTATAGTCAGGATTCTCTTCCGGATAACCGCGATCAGGATGATGCGGGCAAAAATAAACCGCATCAAGTTTGGCTTGCTCCAAACCCAGCTGCCATTCCATTTTTTTGTGAATACTTCTTATGTCATCGATCGAACACAATCCGCGCGCTACGGCAGGCTGGTTGCTTATTATTATACATAAAAATCCCGCCTGTTCCAGTTTTTTTATCGCCCGGGCGGCAAACGGATATAGAATAAAATCATCAGGCCGAGAAACCAGTCCGCGGTATTCATTGATCACTCCGTCACGATCTAAAAAAACCGCCGGCCTGGGATTTTGGCGGTTAAGCATGGCTGTTTTTCCAGACTCCAGATCAGCGCTGACTTCAGACAGTCTTTCCGGCGTACCGACATCTTTAATATACTCCGGCGTATTCCAGGCAAAAATTTTTTCTTTTTTATAAACAGCCGGAAAAATATCTTTACCAAAATCCGCTTTTTTACCCTCGGGAAGATAATTAAAAATTTGCGGTTCTAAAATGTACAAAGCGGCATTTACCAGATTGCGGTAATATGCTCCGCTGTGCGGTTTGGGAAAAAAAGAAATGATCCTGTGTTCATCATCAATATCAAGCAGATCGCTGTCAAAAGGATGATCATTGGGGTGTACCGCTAAAGTAGCCATGCCCTTTTGGGCCGAGTGAAAAGCCAGCATGGCATTCAGGTCAAGATTCATCATTACATCCCCGTAAAAAACAAAAAATGTTTCATGCAGCTGTTCACGGCAGGCCTTGATTCCACCGGTAGTTCCCAGCGGAACAGTTTCCATAAAATATGAAATATTAACTCCGAATTTTTTTCCGTTTTTAAAATGATTTTCAATCACACCGGAAAGATGTCCGGTAATCAGAAGATAATCATTAATACCGCAGCTTTTACCAAGTTCGATCTGATGCTCTAAAATCGGTTTTCCGCCAATGTGTACCATGGGCTTGGGAATATCATGCGCCAGGGTTCCCAAACGAGTACCTTTGCCTCCGGCTAAAATAACAGCTTTCATTTTTTACGTGCCAGTTCAGCCCTGACAGCACAGCGCACGCTGGAGTCGGAATCAAGTCCGGCATGCCAGCCCAATTCATGAATTTTAGACAGATCGTAACTGAAAACAGGAACATCTCCTACCCATCCGCGATCTCCGCCGGTGTGACGGATGTTAACCCCGGCAAGTCCCATTTCTTCAATAACAATACGCGCTATGGTATCAACTGTAGTTGCTGAATTTACTCCAAGATTGAAATAATTTATTTTTCCGCAGCTGTTGGTAAAACCAAAAAGAATTCCATCTATGAGATCTTTAACATAAAGATACGGTTTGCACTGCGTGCCGTTACCCAGCACTATCAGTTCTGTGGGGTTTTTTCTGAGTTTGCCGATAAAATCATAAACAGCGCCGTGTGTACAGCGTTCGCCTACTACATTGGGAAAGCGGAAAATCCAGGCTTGCAGATTTAAATTTTCACAATATGCGGAAATATAGGCTTCGCTTGCAAGTTTGGCGCTTCCGTAAAATGAAATCGGAAATAATGGACCGATATTTTCATGAAGCTTTGATTTGAGCTCTCCGTATACGGCTGAAGTACTGGCAAAGACAATTTTTTTACAGGTACTTTGGGCCATAGCTTCAAGCACATTATAAGTTGAAAGAAAGGTATTTTTTAAATCCACATCCCGGACCAGAGCACCCTTCTGAATATCGGAGTTGGCTGCCAGATGAAATACCGTATCAGGCGTATATTTTTTAAATATATTCTGTAACTTGCCGAAAGCGCACAGATCGGTTTTAATGAAAGTAAAGGAATCATGGCCGAATAAATGGCGGATATTGTCCTTAATGCCCAGACTTAGATTATCAAGACAGATGATCCGATGATTTTCAGCTATCAGGCGATCGCAGAGATGGCTGCCTATAAAGCCGGCGCCTCCGGTAATCAGTATGGTTTTTTTTTGATCAGAATATACGGCTTCTGTTTTTGCGGTCATTTGATCCTCGGTTGTAAATAAAATTTATTTCCGGCTGGGGTATTCATGCCTGGGATTATAGATCCAGATAAAAACCAGCAGCAGAGCGCCGGCTAATGAAAGAAAAATTTTTATTACGGTGTTGTGAGTTTTTATTTCATTGACATCTATATAATAATTCCCGGCAGTATCCTGTCTGTATATGCCGGAAACAGAAACCCATTGCTCAAGGCGCGGAGAAAATTTTTCTGCCTGCAGATTAAAAACTGCGCTCCCTTCCTGAATAATAAAAGGTTTTGTACTTACGGTGCTTGAGTATGACAATGCTACTTTTTTATTGATAAAAGCTTCGGGATTGGAAATAAATTTCACTGAATTCAGATTGTTTTTTTCTGCCTGTTTCCAGGTCAGGACCGGAAACAGAAGCGCCGCAGCTAACAGAAAAAAAATTACAATACCGTGCCTAACAGACGGCATTTGCAGTTTAATAAAAATTCTTTTTGAAAAAACCTGTTTAAAAAAAATCAGGAAAATAATTACGGAAAAAATCAGCAGGAATCTGAAAAATTTATCATCATACCAGAATAATCCGGATGAAAAATTCCTGATAACCAAAGGGTATAGAAGTACACTGCCGCCGTAAAATGATTTTTGCAGAAAATCAAGAATAAAATGCGATAGAAAGCCGAGCATAAGCATCCTGAAAACCTTTGCAGGCTGCTCTGTAAATAAGGAAGCAGCTCCTGCCAGCAGCAGGCAGATAAAAGGCGAATGAAATGTATGCAGGTAAATATGCATAAATTTAAAAGTGCAGAAAGCAGGCAATTTACCCAGATCAAAGAGCGTATAAGCTGCTGTGCTGATAACATCGGGCATTATGCTTCCGGCAAAAAGATAACGCGGATCATCCTGTTTTTGAGCTTTGGCCAAAGGCGCGGCTGCGCAGATATGAGTTAACCAGTCCGGCATATTCCTGGTATTATATTATAACAAGCAGGTTCATGCTATATTACAATTCGTAAGTACAACCTTCTCGCAAATTTCCTGGGAAATTCCCGGTTTTTCAAGTAGGGGGAAAGTGGTTAATTTATTCCAAAAACGGCGCTGTTTTTATATCTTTTATCGCAGTAAAAACCGTTAACAAAAAACCGGGATTTTTTAAGTTTGTCCTCGACATTTTTTTTTAAAAATTATAGTATAATTTCGGGCGATGCAGCTTTTAAAAAAACCGGAATGGCTCAGAAAAAAAACCTGTTATTCCCGGCGTTTTATCGAGATATCTTCCATGCTGGCAAAGCATAAACTCCACACAGTATGCCAGGAAGCAAACTGCCCCAATATTTCCGAATGTTTTAATAACAAAACCGCTACTTTTCTCATTTTGGGCCCTTACTGTACACGCACTTGCGTATTCTGCTCAATAGAAAAACATTGTCCCGAACCGCCCGATACCGGCGAGATTGATGCAATCTGCAGTGCAGTTAAATATCTTGGCCTTTCCTATTGTGTGATTACTTCGGTTACCAGAGATGATCTTCCCGACGGAGGAGCGGATTTTTTCTGTCAGGTTGTACAAGCACTAAAAAAAAGATTTCCGGATATTGAAATAGAGCTTCTGGTGCCGGATTTTAACGGCAATACAAAAGCCCTGGAATTAATCTTGAAGCAGGAAATTTCAGTCTTTAACCATAATATAGAAACCGTACCGGATCTTTACACCCAAATCAGGCCGCAGGCTGATTACCGACAATCTCTTTCTGTTCTGGAAACCGCAGCGCAGCACGGATATAAAGTAAAAACCGGACTTATGGCCGGCCTGGGTGAAAATGATGAACAGATTTTTCGGACGCTTGATGATATTAAAAAAACCGGCTGTAAAATAATTACTATCGGCCAGTATCTGCAGCCTTCCCTGCGTCATTTTCCGGTGAAACGCTATGTTACTCTCCGGCAGTTTGAGGAATACGCAAAATACGGTCAAAGCATCGGAATTAAAAAAATGCTATGCGGGCCTTTTGTGCGCAGCTCCTATCATGCCGGAGAAACAGCCCAAACCTGCTGTCCGGAAACCAAAAACGCATATGACCTTGTTTACTGACAAACCCGCTATATGGAGAAATCAAAATGATTAAAACCAGCGATTTAAAACGAGGCACTGTTGTTGAAATCAACAAAGCTCCGCACGCCGTGGAAAAAATTGAATTCAAGCCGCCATCAGCCAGAGGCGCACAGACCATTTTTAAAATACGTTTTAAAAATCTTCTGAATAACAGCAAACTTGACGCCTCGCATACCGGAGACGATTCTTTCAGCGAGGTTGATTCTTACCGGATAAATTTGCAGTATTTATATAAAGATTCCGATTCAGCTGCCTTTATGGATATTGAAAATTTTACCCAATTTACCCTTCCGCTTTCGGAAATTGAAAATGAAATCAGTTTTTTAACAGATGGAATGGAAAACATCAAGGGAATCATCTGTAACGATGTCCTGATTGCCGTTGAAATACCGGTTTCGGTAACATTGCAGATA
>DNNS01000550.1 GCA_003497555.1 Spirochaetia bacterium | reverse complement strand
ACTGGTTAAAAGAGGAAAAATTTAAAAAGGTGACAGAATACGAAAAATTTAAAAACAGACACAGATTTCACGGATTAATTTTGGGTCAATTAAAATGAAACAAAATTCAACGCAAAACTAAATAAACTACCACCAGTTCTGCTGGTGGTAGTTTATTCTTTTTCAGATGTTTTCCGGGCCTGCAGGGCAGAAGACCGGTATGCCAGCGGCGTGATGCCGGTAAGTTTTTTGAATTTTTTGGAATAATAGCTATGACTGGCAAAACCCGCTTCGAGCGCAACGGCGGTAATGCCCAGCGAGGTATTCTGCAGCATTTTCTGGGAGCGGAATATTTTTGTTTCCGTAACAAAATCCGAAAACCCCTTATTCATATAGCGTTCAAAAGCCCGGCTGTATCTTGAAGCTGTCATCTGGGCTTTAGCGGCAAGTTCTGAAAGTTTTGGAATGCTGATGTTTGAATTGTAAATATCATGCAGGGCATTGTCAATGTATGCATAACGGCTGTTTTTTCTTTTCATTTCGAGTATGGTTTCAGCAGCAAGTGAACTGATATATGACAGTGCATAGAACAGCATCTCGGCGCCGGTTTCAAGATCTTCCTTTCGCATATACGGAATATCGTTCCAGGCACGAATAATTTTCTTGCGCTTTGCCGGGTCTTTTACCGGCCTTAAAACCGTTTCCCTGCAGTTTCGTTTTTCCAGACGCAGCGGTCCGCAATAAAGAGTAGCAATATGCCGGTTGTTAACAATTACCGGAATAATAGCTTCCATTATTCCTTGCGGGCATTCGTCAACAAAAGGCGATTTAAGCATACCTGCGCGTTCCATGCGTTTTTTAGCGTCATAACCGCCGCAGCCTCCGGGACGTGAATTCTTTACCTGCAGGCAGAAAGGATTTCTGTGTCCCAGGCGTTTGAGCAGGAAATCGCTGACCAGCTGATAACCGGTATTAATTCCGGGAGCAAGCAGTATAGTAACAACAAGTCCGCTAAGGCGTTCAAAAGATAAAATGACATTTTGCAGCATGCCGGCTGCGGTTGTATTCCCGAAAAGCATTTCGAATTCCCTAATCTGCATTACCGGCATGAATAGTTTCCTTTTAAAAAAACAGAATTTGAGGGAAAACAGCCTGAAAAAAAATCCTGCCTCATCCGGTTATTCCCTTTTTAAAGACAACCGGCACTTTTACCTGAAACGCCCGGGTTTTCATTTCCCGGTTTTTTTTATGCAGCAGGCGCGCCGCCTCATAGCCCATACGGAAACGATTGATTTCCACACTGCTGATTAAATCCCGGGTTATCAGTATATTGCAGTCAATACCGGCAATACTGGCTGTTTCCGGAATTTTTATTTTTCGTTTTAACAGATATTTCATTACTCCCCTGGCAACAGCGTCATTTATTCCGATAATTGCACAGGGAAAACGCATTTCATCATAGAGTTTTTTGGCAGTAATATATCCGATCCTGATGAATTTATTCATATTGCAGTCCGCTACCGAAAGTTTTTTTTTCAGCCTGATTACCGTGCCGCGCTCACGGAAATAAGCGCCGAACAGTATTTCGCGTTTTCGGATCCATGGTTCTTTTTTATCCCTGAGGCTTACCAGGTAAACCGGAATTTGCGGATTCACATTTTTATGCAGGATGCAAAGCACATCCTGCTCCTGATAGGAAACAGTAGAAACCACAAGGGATTTTTCCCGGCAAAAAATATTTGATACAGCCGGCAAGGAGTTTTTTTTGATAATATCAATTATTTTTTTATCAAAAGCATAATGATGGGGATTATAAAAAATTCCCAGGACCCTGTTTATGGTTTCCCGGGAAAAAAGCCCGGGATGGGCCGCAAGATTATCCGTACTGTAAATACGCAGCAATAACTGATTTTTTATACAGTATTCCGACAAGCCGCGCAGAAGTTCATTATTATAAAACAAAGACTGCATTGTATAATCGCGGACAGGAGATATGGCGATTATAATTTTTTTTTTATTATGATCGTAAATATTATTCTTTACCAGAGACAGGCGGTTTCCTATGCCCGGCTGATAGGCTATCAGGCCTTTTTTTTTAAGAAGAGCAACTATTTTTCCGGCTGTACGTCTGGTGATGTTGAATTTTTCCGTCAGCTGGCAATAATCGGGAAATTCCTTCAATTTATGGGATAATATTTTTTTTTCAAGTTCTTCTGCGATGGTGAGATATTTCTGCGGAAGCCCCATAATTATTTTATTTCATGGACGCAATCAGGGAATCAATTTCATTATCGCTGATATTTGATTTTCTTTCAAAAGCCAGTTCCTGATTGGCCTCGCGGAGTTTTTTAAGCAGGCTGTAAATAATAATCATCAGGATTTTAACTCCTTCACCCGAATTTTTCCGGATAAATTTTAAAAGATATTTTCTTTCAATCCTGAGAAGCATAGCCTTGTTTTCTGCCGTTACATGAGCGGTGCGCTTCAAATCAAGAAATATTGAGGCTTCTCCGAAAATATCGCCGGAACCCAGCGAGCAGATGAATACGCCTTTTTTTTCATTACGATCGGCAGTAACGCTTACTGCCCCGCCCAGGATCACATAAAAATAAGAGCTGATTTCACCTTCGGTAATAATAATTTCCCGGTCCTGATATTCCAGCACCTGGGAATTTTCCGTGATTTCAGCAAGCAGATCTTCGCTTAGCATATAAAAGACCTGGGTTTTTTTCATGGCGGTAAAAAGACATTCTTTGGCGATTTTTATTTCTTTCATGACGGCTCCTGTTTAATGTTTTTTATAAAACATAAAATGATTTTTCATTTCAAGTTCGGCGTTTTTTTCATCTCGTTTTTCTATGGCCTTAATTATTTTTTTATGCTGTTTAATCAGATCTGCACGGTCTGCCCGGCTGTTGAAAATTTTCTTCAAAAGATTTTTTATCTGCAGTTCAAAGAGTTCGGAAAGGGAATTAAGAATAACGATCAGCAGCTGATTTTTGGAGGCCCTGATGATTTCATAATGAATTTTTTTATCGATTTTTGTCCAGTTTTCAATGTTGTCTGCACCTTCCAGCTGATCGCCCAGATTTTTAAGTTCCGCTAAATTTTTTTTATTTATGCTTCGGGCAGCGGTTTTAACCAGCTGGCTTTCCAGGATTTCACGGATTTCGAGAATATCCGGAAGACTGCTGTTCATGGAACGGTAAATTATGGAAAAAGGCTCAAGCAGACTGCGTTCCAGCCGGTGATTGATAAAATTGCCGCCTCCGTGTCTGGAAGTTATAATGCCGAGAACATCAAGTACGCGCAAGGCTTCGCGGATTGACGCCCGGCTTACCTGCAGCTTTTGCGCAAGTTCCCGTTCGGTAGGAAGCTTTCCGCCTTTTTGCAGGCTGCCGTCAGACAGGCCTTCCTGAATCTGCTCCAGTACCAGCTGATAGATTTTTTTTTTATTTACCC
>DNNS01000722.1 GCA_003497555.1 Spirochaetia bacterium | reverse complement strand
CAAGTGTGCGGTTACCGGAAGTTTCAGTCATGGCTTTTTTTATGGATTCTTCGGATATTACGGGTCTGGTTAAGCCTGACGGCCCGGTTTTTTTACCGCAAATTGATTCTCGTGCGTCTGCCATGCGCAGTTCCTGCGGCAGATCAAAAATATCTATTAGCGGGCCGTTTGTCACCACAAATGCATGTTCAACTGAATGCTCCAGTTCCCGTACATTGCCGGGCCAGCAGTAATCCATTAAAAGACGCAGGGCATCGGCGGAAATATTTTGTATGTGTTTGCCGGTTTGTCTGTTGAATTTACCGATAAAATGATTAATCAGCAGAGGCAGATCATTTTTATGTCCGCGCAGGGGAACAGTTTCTATCGGAAATACCTTCAGGCGGTAAAATAAATCCTCGCGGAATTTTCCCTGCAAGACCAGGGCGCGTAAATCCTGATTGGTTGCGCAGATGACTCTGGAGCTGATTTTTATTTCCCTGTTCTCACCAAGGCGGTTGATGGTTTTTTCCTGCAGAACGCGCAGGAGTTTAAGCTGGATATACGGGCTGATGTCTCCTATTTCGTCAAGAAAAATTGAACCGTTTTCTGCCGCTTCAAATCGGCCGATACGGGTTGTTTCCGCTCCGGTAAATGCCCCTTTCACATAACCGAAAAGTTCGCTTTCCAGCAATGATTCCGGCAGAGACGAGCAGTTGACACTGATAAAGGGGCCGTCCTTGCGCCGGGAAAGATCATGAATTGCCCTGGCTGTCAGTTCTTTACCCGTACCGCTTTCACCGGTGATCAGCACATTAGCCAGGGAATCGGCAGCAAATTTTATTTTACGGTAAAGCTCCTGCATACTCTGGTCTTTGCCGGTAAGATTATAAAAACCTGCAGTCTGTTCGGCAGTACGCTTTTCAATCACCAGACAATTTTCCGACCTGGAAAGATCTGCAGCGATAATAGCGGTATTCCCGTCCGTATCCGGCGCTTTGGCTTTTATAAAACACATAGTGGAATGACCTGATATGTTTTTTATAAAAACCGCATTGCTTATTTCGCTTTGGGCGGAAAGGCAATGCAGAATATCAAGCTGCTGCTGCTGATTGGCATCGCTGTAAACGGAAAGGGCATGATTGATTTGCAGCTCTGAAGCTTCGGATGCCTGCAGACCGGTTAGTTTTACCATTTCCTGGTTCCAGAAAATTACTTTTCTGTTTTGATCAATTACCGCTGTTCCCACCGGCAGAGATTCAAAAATATCATATTTACCGCTCATTTCAGCACAGGCTCTGCTTTAAAATCATTTTTTTCTCTGTATAAATTATATGGAAGAAGCTTGGCGGATTTTCTTTTTTTTATAAATTGTTCTATAACCGTAAATCTTCGGTTTAAAATCATTTCCCGCGGAAATTTTTCTCTCACCAGCATTTTCATGGCCAAGGCGGTTTCTCCGACTTCATGCAGGGAATGCGTGTCACTGTTTACAACCACCGGACAGTATGCTTCCCTGCATGCCCGTATAAGAGCCAGGGTGATTTTATCATCTACTCTGCGGTAAAGAATTTTGGAATTGTTTATTTCCAGCGCAGCACCGTATTCTCGCGCGGTATCGGCTAACGCTTTAAAATCTACCGGGTAATTTTCATCGTTGGGGTGAGTGATAATATCAATACCCGGGTTGGTTTTAAGAGCATTGATCAGCATTTCAGTATAATAAGGGTTTCCCCTGCCGGTTTCAATATTATGAAGACCGGCAAGAACAATATCGCAATTTTTACTATAGACAGGAGGTAAATCTATGGCGCCCGATTGAGAAATAATATTACATTCAATCCCCTTATATAGTCTGACTTTTCTGATCGGGTTTTGAAAACGTTCAAAAAAAACCGAATTGATTCTGCTCTGAAGCCAGGGGCCGTGATCTGTTATAGCCAGGGCTTTGAGTTTTTTACGTTCTGCCTGTTTGAGCAGTTCCAGTATGGTATGCAGTCCGCAACAACTGGCCAGGGAATGAGTGTGAAGATCAGCTTCTATTGTCATATGTTTATATAGTATTAATTTTTTTTATTTCCAGAGTAAGTTTTTCTGCTGTGTTTTTGGCTTCATTAACGAGCGCCTTCTTTTTTGACTGGAAGCGTTCTTCCGGTAAATATACTCCGATGGCATAAGTTTTAGGGGATAGCATATCAAAAAAGGGAACACTGAATGAAGCAACTCTGTTTTCTTTTTGTACTGTAATACCTTCATGTTTAATTTGTGCAAGACTGTTTTTTAATTCATCAAGGCGGTTGATGTTGTTCCAGTCAGAACCGGGGAATCCGTATTTTTTTATAATGACTTCAAGAAAATCGTTATTTTCATATGCCAATAACAGCCGGGTGGAAGCAAGATGATAAAATCCGGCATTTTGCTGTATATTGGTATTAACTGTAAGTTCATTTTCATAAACAGCCTGAACAATTGTATGTCTTTCGTATCCGTTAAATACCGCAGCAATAACATTTTCCTTGATTGTTTGTGCAAGATTGGTTATTTCGCTGTTAATGATTTCTTTTACCCGGTTATATCGGTTTTCGGCCTGCAGAAAATGATAAAATTTACCGGATAAAAAATAATAACCCTGATCATCTTTTTCAAGATATCCCAGGTCTTTAATGGTTTTTAAAATATTACTTACTGCGCTTTTTGACATATTCATATGCAGCGCCAGGTCTTTAAGCTGCAGCTTGCGGTAAATATG
>DNNS01000220.1 GCA_003497555.1 Spirochaetia bacterium | reverse complement strand
CACTGCGCGGTTTTATTATTAACAAGGGAACCGACTGCCTTGATCTTCCCTGCCGCGAAAAAACTCTTGAAAAGAACAGCAACCTGCTTGTTTACGGGACAATAAGCCATAATCATTTATATTTTCTTGATATAAAAGCAGAAAGCACTGGGCCGTTTTTAACCAACCGTGTTTTCAGGGCAGATTCTTTTGAGCAGATTATTATCATGGCTGCCGAATGGATTGGCAGTCTTCCATGAAAAAAAATCTTTTCATATTTTCCGCTGCGCTTGTTTTTATTGCCGGCTGCAGCGGTAAAAATTATTACTGGTCTGCCGGAACACAGAATACGGATTATTTTCTTTCGCTCTGCCGCAAACAGGGAATAACAGTAATACCGGAGAACGGCAGTTTGTTTATCAATACCGGCGATAACCGGACTGAACAGGTTGGAATAGAAACTCTTTATAACCGCCTGTGCCGCATGGAAAAATCATCCTGGAAAAACGAAATAACCGGCTATTATCATGCTTTGCTTGCAGCATGTGCCGAAAAACAANNAAAAAATGTCACACTCCGGTTTTAAGTGGAATGATATAAAAAAAAACATCAGATTAAAACTGCACCCGACTGGTTTGGTTATTAATGAATTTCATGCGCAGACAGTCCTGGAATTTCCAGGCGGCATTTTACTTCCGGTAGAACCGCAGCCTGCCTGGCCGGCAGATTATATTAACCGGGCAGAAAAAAATCTCGAATGTAAAATTTTTTCCGTACAGACCAATTACCTGATTGAAGGCCTGATCAGGGAAACCTTTATAATCAATATTTCAGGGGATGAACTGCTTTCTTCATTCTTTGCACTCCGCCCGCAGAAATTATTTTGCGGTTCTGCCGGATTATTCATGGCATTTCCTTTTTCCTCTCTGGTTCTGGCTGTCCCGGTAGAAAACAAAAATTCCATACCGGCTGTTTACTGGATTTTTGAAGATCTTTTAAAATCAAAAAACAGCCCAAATCAGGACGTTTACTGGTATTTTAAAAATAAATTTTATATAATAAAAAAAATTGTAACACCGCAGGGTGCAGAAAAAATAGAGTTCCCTTCAGAGCTTATAAAAATTTTAAAAACCGGGGTTTAATTGCTTCACCGGCTAGTTGTTAAAACCGGAGAACCCTGGTGTTATTTGTGTTAAAAAAAGAATTGCTCCGGGCGCAGGTTATTTTTGCTGATTGATATAATGCAGAAATGCCAGTAAGGTGTGATGTGAGATGAACGGTCCGGCCGGCCGGTCGTTAACAAAAAGAGCCGGGGTTGCGGTTATTCCCAGTCTGTTTCCCTCGTCAATATGAAGTTTCAGCAGATTATTGGTAAAAATTTCAGTTCCATAAATATTTCTGTACGTTTCGTACGGATAAGCCAGTCTGCGCGCAAACAGCAGATTACCGCCCGGCGCAAGCATGGCAGCAGCCAGAGAGCATGAATTTTTATTTATAGTATATTTTATAGCTGAATTACAGGCGCTGTCCAGGGGAAAATGCATTATAGTATAGCGTACATGTTTTTTTATTTTTTCATCAAGCGGGTAAACAGCAGATAATCCTTTAAGGCAAAAGGCACACTGCAGATCAATAAATTCCACAACCTGCAGAGGCGCGGTTTGACCGCCAATCTCAAGGCTCCCATCCGGTATTTTTATTTTGTACTGCGGTGCATTCTGCCACTGACGGTAAAATTCCGGAATTGTGTATTTTTCTTCATTTTTCAGAATATTAATATTTTTATTCTGAACAACCGCTGATAAAATCTGCAGGGTTAAAAGACTGATACAGACTGCCGGCCAGAAAAATTTCGTTTTAACATAATTTTTTTTACGTAATAACAATATGGCCTGGATCAGCAGTATAAATTCACAAACCAGGGGATAAGCGGCAAAACGCCTTAGAATAAAATATTGAATTCCTATATAAAACAGGGAAAAAACAGCAGCGGGCAGTACAATAACAAACAACCTCTGTTCTTTTATAACCGACAAAATAAAAATCAGCAGAAAACAGGAAATTGTTACAGCTGATACCGGAATACCGAGTATATATTGATATGTCGGGTCCGGAAAGGCTGCTATATAATCAGGGTAAAAAAAAGAAAAAATAAAATGGGCGGGAAGCACTATATAGCCGAAGTGCGCGGCATAGCCTGCTGCAGAAAACGCAATTCCGGTCAGGGATAAAGCGTTTTCTGCAGAAACAGACTTTAATGGCAATTTATTTCCATTCAACCTTGCAGTCAGCGCCGTAATAAGATTGAGTAACAGTAAGAGAAGCACACGCAAGTTTTTTCATGGTTGTTGTATCAAACGAATTTGCGGCGGCTACCTGATCATTCATTGATGCTTCGCAATTTGATGCGCGGCATTTTGCACATGCAGAAAAGCTCAGAATCATAAAAACTGCGGATAATAAAATAGTAATTTTTTTCATATTGTCTCCTTTTATATGAATTATTTGAAATTTACTCTATTAAATTAAAAATTGCAAATTCGGAAATGAAATGCCATACTCCCGGCCAGGGTAAATTCGCACTTTGGCG
>DNNS01000336.1 GCA_003497555.1 Spirochaetia bacterium | reverse complement strand
CCGCCTTGCGAGCAGAAAACAGTATTATAAGCTGGTGTATTCTCTTATAAACAAATTTTCCAGGGAGTCGTTATGATTAACTTGTACACTCAAAACAATGTAAATTTAATAAAACAGCTGAAGAGCACAGCTGTTTTATTAAATTTACAGGGAGTATAATATATGGATATTAAATTCAAACGCGAAGATGATATTGACAGTATAAACGTTATACTGGAAAAAATGGAAGCACTGCATCATATAAAAGATCTCAACACATTACTTGATACTATTTTAGCTGACGCCAGGGAATTCACCAATGCAGACGCCGGTTCGGTTTACCTGACAGAAGGAAATGATCTGAAATTCAGTTATGTTCAGAATGACACGCTTTTTAAAAATGATCTGCTGTGCAATAAATATATCTATTCCAATCAGAGCATACCGATTAATAAAAAATCGTTAGCCGGTTACGCCGCAGCCACCGGCGAACCGCTTATTATTGACGATGCCTACGCCATTCCGTCTGATCGTCCGTATTCCTTTAATCCCTATTTTGATCAGATATCATCATATAAAACCGTTTCCATGCTTATTGTACCCATGAAAACCAGCAGAAATGAAACCGTTGGCGTTATTCAGCTGATAAATTCAAAAAATGAAAACAATGAACCGGTACCATTTTCCAGGCGCCATCAGCTTTTTGTTTCCCAATTTTCATATTATGCCGGAGTCTCGATTGAACGCGCCATCATGCTGCGCGATGTTGTGCTCAGAATGATCAATCTTTCCGAATTGCGCGACCCGGAAGAAACACAGTCGCATGTAAACCGGGTTGGCTCTTATTCGGTGGAAATTTATAAAAAATGGGCAGAACAGCACAGTGTACCCAGGGAAGAAATAAAAAATTTTTCCGATATTATGCGCATAGCCTCAATTCTGCACGATGTGGGTAAAGTCGGAATCAGCGATTTACTGCTAAAAAAACAGGGAAAACTAAGCCGGGAGGAATTCGATACGGTAAAAATGCATGCCATTTTCGGAGCCCGTCTTTTCCAGCGCCATAATTCCCCGTGGGAAACCCTGGCTGCTGAAATAACCCTTAATCATCATGAGCGCTGGGATGGCACCGGGTATCCTGGAAAAATCAGCGATATTTTTACGGAACCGGTAGTTTTCGGAGGCGGGAAAAAAGGCGCAGAAATTCCTCTTTCCGCGCGCATTACTGCCGTAGCGGATGTTTATGATGCTCTTGTTTCCCGACGGGTGTATAAAGACCCATGGGAAGAAGACAAGGCCCTTTATTATATCAAATCAAATTCGGAAAAACAGTTTGATCCGGAAATTGTACGTATCTTTTTTGATATTTATGATGTAATCAAGGCCATAAGAGAAAAATGGGCGTAAAAACCGGTTCGGATTGACCGGCAATTATTTGGGTGCAAATTTATTCCTTGGGTAAATAAAACAACAAAANNAAGAAAAAAAATCATACCCCAATTATTTTCAGGTTTTGTTAATTTTCTCATTCTATATTACCATTGCGCATGCCGCCGGAAAACCGCAGCCTTATAATTCAAAGCGACAACCGCATTCTGCTGGAAACAGCTAATCCGCGTTATCATTATCTGCGTGAAAAATTACTGGCTTTCTCGGAAATGGAGAGCGCTCCTGAATACATGCATGTCTTTGCCGTTAACCGCTTTTCGCTCTGGAATGCTTTTAGCCGGAAAATTACTGCAGAGGAAATAATTTCTTTTCTTGCCGCCGAATCGGTTTCCGGCACTGCCGGGCAGACCGGTATGCTGATACGTGACGCCTGGCAGCGTTTTTTCAGCGGACAAATATCCAAAGCCGGAGGCGGATTCCTGATCAACCTGTCCGGTTTTGCCCGTAAATCCGAACTCCCGGCCTGCCTGCTGTCGGCAGGTGCCTTAAAAGATGAAGAAAATTTTTTTCTTCCGGAATCCTGCGCTGCAGAAATCAAACTGCAGATTTTTAAAAAAGGGTTTTTTATCAATTTTGAAAATTTCGCGGAATGCGGAGCGGACTTTGATATTAAAATCCGCAATTTTACTCCTTATTATTATCAGCAGGAAGCTGCGCAAAAATTCAGACAATATAAAAACGGCATAGTTATGCTGCCCTGCGGCGCAGGCAAAACAGCAGCAGCCCTGCTTTGTATGGCTGAGCTGAAAAAACGCGCACTGATTTTTACGGCCGGCCGGATATCCGGCGAGCAGTGGATCAGGGAAATAACCGGGAAAACCGGTATTGAAATCGATTCTATCGGCCGAGCAGACGAAAATACCGGCTGTCCTGTTACCATAGTAACCTACCGGCTGCTGGCCCAAAAACCCGCCCTGATTCCTGCCTTGCTGGAAAATTTACCGGGACTCATTATTTTTGATGATGTACAAAAGCCCGGAGAAAATCTTCTGGAATTTTTGAAACAAATCGCTCACATCCCCAAGCTGGCCCTGAGTGCAGCGTTATTTTTTTCCGAAGCGGAAATTTCCGTTTTAATGTCATTGATCGGCCCGGTTATTTATCAGCAATACTGGAAAAAACTGGAAGAAGAAGGCTTTTTGTCCAAAGCCGTATGCCGGGAAATTATTATTGCAGTTTCTGATGAAACCAAAAAAAAACTTGCAGGCAAACCCGACACTCAAAAAAGAAAAATTCTTGCCTGCATGCCTGATAAACTCCGGATCGCAGCTGAAATAATATCAAAACATCCGCAGGAGAAAATTTTAATTTTAGCAAGTTTTCTTGAGCAGTGCCGGGAGGCTGCAAAACTTTTCAGCTGCCCGCTGCTTTCCGGTTCATCCAGCCCCGAAAAACGCCGCCGCACTCTTGAAGAATTCCGAAACGGGAAGATCCGGATCTGCGTATTTTCCGATATAGGCAATACCGCGCTTGATCTGCCCGAAGCTTCGCTTCTCATTCAGCTCTCGGGCCGTTTCGGATCACCCCTGGAAGAAGCCCAGCGTATCGGCCGCATTCTGCGAAAAAAACACGACAGCCGCTGCGCTTTTTTTTATACCCTGGTGGCCGGAGAAAATCCGGAAAGAAATTACAGTATGCAGCGCAGGCTTTTTATGATCAGCCAGGGATATGAATACGAAATATCTGCCCTGTAATATGAGTAATTTTTTACTGCAACATCCTATAAACACATTTACTTCCATGCCATTGACGCATACTTTATTTTTCATATTGCCGAGACTGGATAAAAGCGGACAAAATTATTAACAATGGATATATACGATATTTTTATAATTACAAATTTATTTTTAAATAAAATTTAAAAGGTGATATATTACTATAAATTATATATTTTCCACTTGCCGGGGGATAAACCGGTAATTTTTTTAAATGTTCGATCAAAATGAGAAATTGATTCAAACCCTGTTTCCAAGGCAATGCGAGATATATTATATTTTTTGACTTTTAATAACAGCAGGGCTTTATTAATACGGATCATATTAATATAAATATTTAAACTGAAACCGGTCTCCCGTTTAAATAATCTTGAAAGATAAAAAGGGCTGATAAATGAACCTTCTGCCATTTGCCGCAAAGAGATTCTTTCATGATAATGATTGCTGATATATTTTATTATTTCAGCTATTTTTTCATGTATGGGATGCAAGTAATTATCAATTTCAGTTATTTTTTCCCGAGATAGTATATAAAGCAACTCACCCAGCAATAATTTTAAATAATCAGAACAGAACATATCTGTTTTGGAATATTCTATAAATATTTTATAAAAAAGAATACGCAACCTGTTTTTCATCTTTTTTTCAGGATGTAATATGCCCGATTGTTTTCCGAAAACGGATAACAGATTTGTATTCTGGAAAACGGCAAGTAACGGTTTGATGAAATTAAATGAAAAATATATATAAAAGCGTTCATGCGCATTTTCAAGATTAACAGTTCTATGCATTACATTCGGCCCTATACAAACAATATCTCCTCCTCTTATGGGAAGTATCCTGTCTCCGATAAAGTATTTATTTTTACCGGAAACGAGAAAATAAATCTCGTAACCGTTATGTAAATGATTATAAACAATTTGAGGATGTTCATCTTTTTTTTTCAAGTCAATTTTAAAATCAGTAGCTTCTTCTGTGAAGATATATTTATAAAAATTCATAGATTCAAATGAAGTAAAATATAACAATATTTGTATAAATTATATAAAAAATATCAATTTTTTGCAAAAAATTATATACTTTTTATTATATAATATATACATATTGGAATTACAAGTATGGATATAAAGATAAAAACAATTACAATAGTTTTAATTTTTATCAACAATCAACGATTATTCTCTCAAAATCAACTTGAAAAAGTCCAGATAAAACGAACTGCCGGTTTCACAGAAAAAGAGATTGTTGAAAAAACATTTTCCCTGGCGCATTCCTACTTTAATTTATATCAAAATCAAAAAACTTATATATGTTATTCAACAACAAAATTTTATACATCAGCAGAAGATGTAAAGCAGGGGCTTCTGCGGGGTAAACCAATGCCTTACGGGTACGGTTCCGGGATAGAAGATACAGCGCTGCATACCGGGCATATTTTAATTGCCATGCTTGATGCCTATAAAAGGAGGCCGGATCTATTTCTGGAAACAAACATCAGGAACATTTACAACGCCCTGAAAATAATTTATCAGTCCTCACCGATTCCGGGATTGGTTCCGCGGGGTCCGCATCCTGATGATTTAACAGCCTGTTATGTAGATTCTTCGCTTGATCAGCATACAACCTTCCTTTATGCCATGAGCGCTTATGCAAATTCATCTCTGGCATCTGCAGAAGATAAAAGGTTTATACAAAAATCACTGGATGAAATCGGAAAAAGACTGGAGAGCTATAACTGGTCAATAAGATATCCTGACGGGATAAAACAATGTCATGTCGGTCATTCCTGGCTGCCCTTTGAGGCGGATAAAGCTTCGCTCTTGCTTGCGAGCGTATATGCAATTTATAAGGGCACAGAAAAGCAATATTGGCTTGATCTGTTTGAAAAACTCGGTAATGAAAATAACAATACAAGATGGGAACTATGCAAGATCGGAAAACATATTCAAGTCAGCAGCCACCCCATATACGCCAATCAGAGAAATGTCAGACTTAATGTATTTTTTCATTTCCTGCCTGATGGCGAGAAAAAAAAAATAATATCGGATTTATTAGCATATAATGCGGAAATACAAATAGCCAGGTCATTCCCGAATGAATTTATACTGAAATTTATGAATGATGACAATTTGACGCTGCTGAAACAGGCCGCCAGGTGGAATGGGGATATACTTCCTGATTCAGAAACCGCCTGGAAAAAATTTACTCCCGAACTGCTTGACGATATAAAAATCAGCGCTACTGCTGCCTTGGCCCATGTCCGCTTTCCCCTGGGCGGATATCATATGGTGTTATGTAGTGAAAATAAAGCCCTAATAGATAAACATATTAACAGTATTTGGGAAATGCTGAATAAAGTTGATTTATCAAAAATTTCCGCAGGAGAAACTCATTATTTATTTACAGTTGTTGCCATGCATTTATATGCATATATTTTTAAAAACTAATAATGAATAGGATTTTCTTTTCAACTTTAGCCCATTGTATCCCTTTCCCTGTCGAAATTCAATCTTCCAATTAAAATTTTCCACTATATTTTTACTGCCCCGGCTTACTTCTACCTATGCCCTGGACGATTTTAGTTTTTTTCATCCAAAATCCCGAATTCTCTATTCCAAAACCGCCTACCTCTGCTACTGACACACTTACACGTATTTACCGATTGCCTCGTTCACAGTCTAACCCTTTCGGCTTGGCCCCGTTGAATTGGCGTCGGATAGCTGGATTTATTGATTTTCATGACGATTGAGCCATAGGAATCCCCAAAATATTAATACCGCAATAGAGAGAGTGCCTCGTTCTCATTTTCTATTTCTTTAATTCGCAAATCATCATTGAAAATAGTACCTGACGAGACTGCAGCAGAGGCATAAAGTCCAAAATGAGCCTGAGCCAATCCGCCTTTGCCGCCCTTTACATTGGCATGTGATACAAGAATGCCGTTCTGCCATACTTTTGCGTATCCATGCGATGCGTTAAAATCAATCAGTACATCCAGTCGAACCCAGGTTTTTTGGGGAAAGATATGAACACTGCTTGGATCATTTGCAGAACTGACTTGATAGATGTATTCCTGTTCTCCTTGATTAGGAACATGCATTAACACGATATAGCCTGTAGGACCGATATTCACAAGTACAGTTCTTGACCAATTATCACTGGCATCACAGGTCAATGTCACAAAACTGAACCAGTCATCGATGTGTCCTGAAGCCCGTCTTATAAGCGTCATGTCGAGATTGACCCATACGGTTACCAGACAGGGAGTCCGATAAATGCCTTCGGGTGTTTTATCGAATTGGACTGTTGGATACGCTCTATGGGGCATGTAGACAGCACCATCATTATTGTCTGCCCGAGCCTTTACAATCCAGGCTTTATGTGCATAAGTGCCGCTATAGACCATTTCTGTTGAGTTTTCATGTTTGCTGTCATAATCACCAGAAGGTACGATATAGAAATTCTCAAAATCTGAGCTTGACTCAAAGGATGATGAAAAAGTCCAAAGCGCCTCTGTATACGTTGGTTCAAAAATATTGCTACAGGAAGCAAGAAAAGAAAGCAGGATCGGCAATAAAAAAATCCTTAGGATATTGGCCATAAGATTCCTTCCAGACTGTAATAATAGTATAACCAGAAAAAAAAATGTACTTACTCAGATTTTAAATTTTAAAAATCGTAAGAAAAAAATAAATATACCACAAAGCAGCGACAATGTCTGCTGGGTATACCCCTTCAGCAAGAAAAAGCCAGGCATTTGCTATGAGCATAAGCGGGCAAAATTATTGCTTTTTGGGATAACCGCAGAGCAGCAAAAGCACAGGCAAGCCGTGCTGAGAGGAGCCCAGTGTACTGAACACCGGATTCTCTGCGTGACAACGGGGTGGCGCTTTGCGATTAAAATTTTTAAATCTGAGTCTATACAAAGTGTATTCTATTTTCTCTTCCTCTACTTCCTTGACCGATCCAGAAATTTGAATTTCAGAGGGAAGTATTGTAGTATAAGACGATTTGAAAATATCAAGTTATCTGCGAAAATAGGGGGATTTATGAAAAAAATCAAAATATTTATACTAGTCAGTATTATTTTTATATTTTCTCAACAGGTATTCGGGGTAATTCAACCTAGAGTGCTGAACTTAAATGAACAGGCAAACATTGTGACTATTCCTCTTACTACGACTTTTATGCGAAAACCAGATATGATCTTTATCCGTAACATAGAGACACTTGATGAATATTATTATGCCCGGAGTGCATTTGGCCATGCGGAAAATCGCAAAGGTGATTTTGATCAAAAATTAAATACCTATTTTTTTTATAATCTGCCGCAAGGCACCTATTATATTTCCCAGATAAAGTTTTACTATATTACCGATACTACCTCTTATGAAAAAAAAGCGTATAAAAAATATAATAATATCAACGCTCCGAATTTTCGGTTTTCTTTATCTAACAGCATAGTCTTTAAAATTGACGCTGAAAAAATTTATGAGTTACCCGCGCATACCTTTAACCCCATGCCGACTAATCACCCAATTTTTCAGGCGTTGTTGCTGGCTTTTCGTAAGGGCAGGTTATCTCGACAATCAGAAAAATATACGGCTGGTATGCTGCAAGAGAGTCCGCAGGACGAAGATACGCGGTTGCAATGGCGTTCGAATTACATGACTTCCCTGTCCAATAAAATATCATTTTCCATGTGGAGGCGCTACTATAATAAAATGGAACATGAATACATCTCCAAAAGGCCGCAGGTTGATCCGATTCTGGCAGACACGTTGGATGACCGGATAAAGCTGAAGTCGAGATCCTTTCTGTTCGCGTCGATCCTCATGAGCGCTGCGGCAAATAATCAGTATCGGCGGTTTGCGAATCTTACTATCTTGTGCACCCCAAACTATGTGTGGCGCAAAAAAACCGCACTTCACTATGCTGTACAATTTTCCGCGGTTAAGGCGGTGCATGAACTTATCAAACTGAAAGCAAATCCAGCCGTAGTTTTTCCCGAAACGGGCTCCCTGGTGACCTATGCCGCGTATTGGCATTGCCCGGATGTTTTACCGATTCTCATTACCAACGGGGCGCCGATAGACAGCCAGGATGCCAGAAAGAATACAGCGCTTCATTACGCGGCAGCATACGGATCAATCCCTATGCTGGAGACGCTTATGGCTGCCGGAGCAGATCCTTTTATACGCAATGATAATTGGCAGCGCCCCAGCAGTTATGCCGCAGACAAGGGTAAAAGAAAAGCAGCAGCTTTACTTAAACGTTATGAGTCCGAATACAAAAAACAAGAGCCAGACACAGCCAATGTCTATCCTACGGAGAATACTATCCCGGATAGACACCGCACGCAGGCACCAAGCAGATTTCGTAAGTGGATTAATAAACCGGCAAATAACGCGGTCAATATAAGCTACGGCCCTCTTTCGTTATACCATCTGGCTTTTATAAATCAAGCGACAGATTTTATTAACATGCCAATAAGAATATCCTACGAGCGGCGAGTTTTTGGACCAATCGGACTGTACCTTGAAATGGCGCGGAATAGAATTTACAATCAGATAAAATATACCAACCCTGCGCATTATTATTATAGGTCTTACAATATTTTTATCGGCGGAGGCATTAATCTGCATTTCCGCTTTTCGACTCGCGCTCCTTACCTTTCATTTAAATTTTCGCGGACTTATCTCGTCATGCATCAAGAAGACGGTACTTATCGCCTGGGCAATGATTTTTCCACTGAATTTACTCCTATGTTCTGTCTGCCGTTAATGGGAATTCTGGAAATCGCTTTTGGGCCTTCTATTACCAGCAGCGTGATGAACACAGCGACAGTGGTAACGCCCAAGCTGATGCTCTCTGGCAGAATAACGTTTTAGCAGCTGTTTGCGGTTTTAATGATTATCAGTCTACCGCGGACATTTTCCAACAAGCGTCGAGATACACAAGTAAAAGCCGGAGTGACAAAAAAGATACTGCATCACTTCTGCTACTGACACTCTTACGCGTATTTACCGATTGTCTCGTTCACAGTCTAACCCTTTCGGCTTCGTTCAGGACGGGCATCCAGAAAAGCTTTCCTTGTCACCTTCCTCGTATTCAACTTGCTTTATTTCCATGCGGGACCCGCGTTCATCTTCTACCCATAATTCAATGCGCTGTACTGAGTCTGCGGAAGTATGAGTTAATGTTTTTTATATAACTTCCATGTATATGCCCAGATTTTAAAATTTGTATTCCGTCACCTTTTAAATTTTTTCAATATTTTTCGCGAAACATTGCTAATTTTAAGTTATTTTTCGTATAAAAGTTTCGCGCAGAGGGCGCAGTGTTCGCAGAGTTTTTGATTGTGATTACTCTGCTGTTATCGCTTGCATAAAAACAAATAAAAAAATAAATAAAATGGCGAGTGCCAAATAGTATGAATAATAATAAATCATTGATTACATCTGAAATCATAATAGGTATAAAAACAGGCCTCTGCGGGCTCTGCGCCCTCTGCGTGAACCTAATTTTTCTTTATCTTTGTTTCAATGGTGATGCGCAAGCTCATGCTGGCGCTTTGTCTGTCGTTGAGCCAAACATTGAAGCCGGAATATTGCCGCATCAATTATTTTTTCTGCGAAATCAAAATTCAAACAGACGGATATCTTAAACTGGTCAGACTATAAGACGTTCTATGTATTCCTGAGGAGCATTTATTTCAATGCACCACCTTTCAAGCTCCTTTATAAATCTTTTCTTTACATCAAGCGCGCTGTCAATCAGGTTGATATGCTGATCCGGATCTGCTTCCAGATCGAAAAGCGCCGGTTCATCCGGATAACGCTTTTGTTTTTGTATTTTTTCTGCAGTATTCACTTTTCTCCGTCCATTTTCTACAGGGCACAAAGAGCCAACTCCAACAAAATACGAATTGGCATATCCATACCAGTAAAGCGGCTTGCTCATATCATGACCAAGATGCAAGGCGTATTTTCCATCATTAATTATATGCTGTCTTCCAAAAAATCCCGAATGAGCATAATCGTGAATTTTTTCTTTTTCCTTTCTTAATACAGGCATAATTGAGCTGCCGTGCATTTTTATATCATGCCGGACGCCCAGAGCTTCAAGTATAGTCGGGACTATATCTGTATTCTGAACAATTGCAGTCTCCTTGCGCGGAGCAATTTCAGGATGATATATTATAGCCGGTATATGGCAAATGCAATCATAAAGATAGGTCCCGAGTTTTCCTGTCCAGCCATGATCTCCTGTATAGGTGCCGTGATCTGTGGTTACTATAATCATTGTATTTTCAAGAAGTCCCTGCTTTTCAAGGCGGTCAATAAAACTGCCAAACCATTTGTCCACGTGAGTAATATTTCCCGCATAGAGAGCTTTGATATTTTGTATTTCGTTTTCAGAATAATGACCGGGCCAGGGCTTGTATACAGGCGTAATCAGCCTGTCTCCTTTATAATCTTTATCATACATTTCAGCATAACCTGGAGGCGGATCAAAAGGTTCATGTGGGGGAAAGGAATCAATCATAAGATAAAAGCTTTTATGGCCTTTATTTCTCTCAACCCATTCGGATGCTGATTTAAATGTGCGGGGACTGAACCAATCTTCGGGATTTTGCATTTTTATATGTTTGTATTTCAAATAATATTTTCTGTGGTTCTCCGCTATCCGTTCAGGGACACATTGAAATACAATATCAAGTTCGTCTTCAGGATCTGAATATACCCGGTCTCCCTCTATACCGCGAATAAAATCCCATGCAGTGAAATCAAAATGATAATTCCCGGAACCTTCGCGGAAAAGATGGTAATGATCCGTAACAAGCCCGGTAACAGTCTTTGAATCTTTGAGAATCTGCGTTATTGTTCTGTCGCTTTCCTCAAGAGGCCCCCAGCCGCGGAACGGAAATTCAAAATTACCTGTCATGAAATCACGGCGGGCCGGCATACAGGGAAATGACGCGCAGTATGCCCTTTCAAAAACAACTGATTTTTCCGCAAATCTTTGAAGATTCGGGGTTTTACACCACTTGCTGCCGTACGGTTCCAGATAGGAACGTTTCAGCGTATCCATGATTATATGTATTACATTCAATGTAATTCTCCAAAATTAATGCTATGTTGATAACATAATATGCTTTTTAAAAATCAGATAATCACAAAACTTATTAATTGTACTCAAATACCGTTATTTACTGATTAAATAAATATGCCTTTCATATGGTTTAAATGTATCAGCTATTTTATTATTCTTTAAGATTAATTCTCTGTTTTCAAAAAGTATTTTACATTTTTTATTCTCATATGCGCCAAACATGGAAAGGTCAAAAATTGCATTACGCAACATCCCCCTTCGATTGGCTGTGACCGCCAGCATCTTGTCTGGGAAATCAAGTATTCTTACGCAAATCTTTCCATCATCTATGGTAAAAGTTTCTGAAGTTTTATAGGTAAAAAGATATTCTTTTAATAAATTTATTTCTTCTGAAATTTGTTTTGCAGTATCCCACAGCAGTCTGGAGCAAGGAACGAGAGGCCAGAATTTTAATCCGGTTGCGTTATTTATAATCGAAAGATATGCCATACACAGCATCTCTTCCTGGGTCGGATACCTGCCATGGCCTGAATAAAATTGCAGCCAGGGATGGACAGGAGCATTACCGGAAATCCTGTATAACTGCGCAATATCGTCCGCTACAACAGCTGCGTTATATCTGCCTATAGGATATTCGGTGAGACTGGCAATATCTGCGGGAAAATCCGTTCTTTCACTCGAAATTTGCCATATATATGATGAAGTAAGATTGACTGTTGCAGGGNNATACCGTACTCTTCCGAACCAGGTTCATCCCAGTAATAATATGAAAGCACGGCAGGATGATCCTTGGTCAATGTTATTAGTCTGAGCATTTCCTTTTCTCTATACATTGCCTCTTTCTGTATATCTTGCAGCTGGCCAATACGAACGAGGTTCCCATCAATATTCCGCGCAGGATTGGGATTGTTCCATACAATAACTTTCAGATTATACTTTTTGCACAGGTCAAAAAATTCAAGAATTTCCCTGTCTTCTGCGCCTTCTGCTTTCTCGGCATGACGGAAAGTCGGGTTAACAGAATTAAATCCCTGGTCAGATATCCATTTCAGCATTTCATCCCATTTTTCCTTGATCAGATAAACGCGCAAGATACAGGCAGTAACCGGAAAAAACGGTTTGCCGTCAACAAGCAAGCAGCTGTAAAATTTATTTATTTTTACTTCATTTGCATTTGGTTTGTATTTTCTCAGAGGAACAGAATTTTGGAAAATCAGTCTTTTCTCCGGAGAAAACATTTTCAGATTAATAATATTTTCAGGCTTTTCAATATCGCTTATCGGCAATATGATTTTATATGCGCCTGCGTTTTTTATAATATAATTTTCAAGTGATTTAACCGTTTTACTGCCGGATTGTATTGAAATATATATCGAGTATGGTTTGTCTTGCTCAGGAATAATATTTGCAGTTAATCTCATCACTGCTTCGGTTTCGCCTGTATAGTAGTCCTTTTCTGTGGTTATAACAACAGGTTCGCAGAAATTAATCATCTCCTTTGATGAAATGAATAATTCATTATTATTCTGCTCGATTAATGCCAGTTCAGCCGTATATGGAAACATATCTTTATTATTGCTATCTATCCCTTCATAAAGAAGGGTTATTACGCTTTTTTTACTTAAAACAAGAGCCTGACTGCTGGAAATGGTTTTGCCTGTTTTATCGGTTAATTGTAACCTGGCTGTACAATGAAAATCCTTTTCATTCATATTTTCAACTGATATTTTAATCCTGCTCTTGTCTCCCTTTATATAAACCATTACAGGTTTCGATGTTTTAAATAAATAAGTATATTTTTCCGGTATTTCAAGGCCGTACAATTCAGTAAACTCGCTGACATTATGAAAACCTCCGCCCCATGCGGAATTCTCCATTGGCTGTTTGGCTTCCCTGCAAACGGATATGCCCAAGGAGCTATTGATGCGGCTAATCCGCGGAAATATTGAAAATGGTATTTTCATTTCACAGAGCCAGTAATCTTCTGATTTGCTGCATTTTACCTGCCAATCCGCGGTCCAGTCTTTTTTGCTCTTGCCCCAGCAATCATACTGCGTACCTAGTGAATTAACTCCCAGATGAACATAATTCCGCCTGTCCAGATAAGGATCAATAAACACTTCGAAACAATCATCTTTCCATATTTCACCGTCTCTGTCATTTATATTTGCCATGATGTTTTTAATATCACTATCATAACATTTCGCCAATATATATAAGGCGTCCTTATACTGTCCAATATATACTTCTGTTTTATTTATAATATCCCTTGTTTTCCCGAAAGGATTCAAATTTTTGATGCATAAAGCGTTTTTCCAGACCTCTTCCATTCCACCGTCAATAACCGGTTCCATGGACAGTATTTTGCATCCTATTCTCTCTGAAGATCCTCCAGATGCGGCATTCTCGCCGTCTTCAATATATGGATATGCAAACAATCCTGAATCTTTAGCAGAAATTTCATATTCAGATAATTTTTCTCCCTCCTCCAGCTGAAGGGCATCTATCCATAAAGCGCCAGGCTCCTTTAACTGAATATTAAGCAGCATAAGATCACCCAATGGCTTGAGTTTTCCTGAAAATGAAAATCTTTGCCACTTGGTGTTTATCTTTACATCAATCCCCTGTTTGTCAGCCATTCTCATGCCGATAAAAGCGCTGAGCCCGTCTTTGTCTCCTTTCAGATATGCGCTCATTGTATAGACTTTATCTTTATCAATGCCTTGCCACATTTTTGAATCCCCTCTCGTAGACATCAGCTTTATTTCGTCTACAAGATCTGGGCCTGGGATAATAATCTTCATTGATGATTTGCCATGATACGCCATGCTGTGGTCAAGCTGCCAGTAATCAAACCATTTCCCGAAAAGCAAGGATGTTTTAGGCGCCAGATAATTATCATAACAATCCGGGACGTCAGCGCATGTCGCGATTTCAAAACTTGAATTTGGTATCAGATTTCTTGATGTTTTTGCGGATGAAGTATATTCACTTTTTTCTATTTCAGAAAAACAAATATCATCAAGCCATACTGTTCCTATCCCTGAACATTGAAAACGAAGCACCTGCATATTATTTGCGCTGTTTTTTTCCGGCTGAAGAACAACAGTATATTCCTTCCATTCAGAAGTCAGCGTTATATATTGCGCTACATTATCAACTTTTATCTGGATAAGCACTGCTTTTATAACCAGCCCGTTCTGGGAAGCTTTGGCTCTAAAATTAATTTGATATTTTTGACCAATTTTCAGAGGCTGATTGATATATTGAAAAAAGATCCGGTTATCCTTTTTTGAAATCGATAATTTTACGGATTGCTTTCCGCTGCCTGAAGTGGAATCATCAACCATGACTGTTGATCCTGCATCATCAGGCGTAAATATTACATTAAGTCCTGCCGGCTGAGTTCCGGATTGATCGTGTTCAAAATCATTTACAATAATATTTTTTGCAAAAATATCGCAGCCCAGCAAGTATGTTATACAGATCTGGGATATAAGCAGCTTATGCAATTTTGCCATAACAACAAATCCTTAAAATAAATATATTATGCTATAATTATATTTAGACTATACCAAATAAGCAATTGATTTTTTAATAAAAATTTTATATTATTTAACATGATTATTAAAAAGCAAAAAAA
>DNNS01000110.1 GCA_003497555.1 Spirochaetia bacterium | reverse complement strand
CCGTAAACATTCTGCCCGTCGGCAGGAGATGCATATGTAACAACAGGTATATACGCAAACGGTCTGCACAGAGGATCACCTATATATGTATTTGGTCCCCGGTCTCTGCTCCAGGATCCGAAAAAACTTGATTCCAGCAGAGTATGCCCGTTCATCATAATCTGACGGAAACGTTCGGCATAATTGGTATATTGGGAAGCGCGTAAAAAACCCAGGTAAGGTTCAACTACTGCTCCGGAATATCCGGAAAAACCAAGCCGGAAATACAGGGCTTCGGGAAACTGTACCTGCGAACGTTCCTCAAAAAAATTATCAGATACACAGCCGCAGGATTCATGCGCCTCGGCATAAGCGCCCGGTAAGGCCATGGAAGGCGGAAGCAGAGAACTATAGTTAAGATAATTATAACCGGAATATGTTCCGCCGTGCAGAAGCGCGATTATATTGGTTACATTACCGGTAATGTAATTATAATCTTTGGGATACCAATTTGCCGGCAGATTAAGCTGGGTTATCCAGTAATTGGTAAGAACCTGTCCTTCGGACGCGTCCATAATGTCATACGGGCCTATCTGCGTTACCCATCTGCCATTGGTAGACGGTATCTGGGAACCATCTCCCAGCACAGCATTATCAATACCTTTTTTTACTTCATCTACATTATACGCGAATAAATGAGAGGTAAGCCGGTATTTATGGCCTCTTGAAGAAAACGTATACAAATTGGTACAGCTAAACGCTTTATTGGTAATGTCAAGAGCGTTTACACTCATATTCACCCAGTCATAGTCATTTGTATAACTATCCCAGGTGGTTATATATGAAGCAGTTGAGCAGGAAACAGTACCTATGTCCCTATACATTTTTGTCGGAATACCGAAAGAAAGAACAATATAATCTATTACATTTTCAAGACCCCGGTTTGATATTGCGTATAATATCGGGTTTAATAAATTATTTGTAAAACGATTAAATGTTGTTGAGCCGTAAGAATTGTTGAATCTGTCAACAGCATTTATTCCTACATAAACAATATTGGTATCGGGTATTTCTCTTTGCTGTCTATAATAATTGCCTATGGTGATTGAATCTTCAAAATTAGTATCAATAACCAGTAATACCCGATGCGGTGCAGGAATAGCCTGAATTATTTGCGGTAAAAAAAACATGCTGAAACAAATTATAAAACTTATTCGCTTCATATTTTATCCCTATGATGTTAATTATACCTTAAATTTTGCCAAAAATCAAATTTATTGCCAATAAAATAAAGTGAACTTTTAAAATATCCGCTCAGATTGTTAAATTAAATGAAAAAGAAAAAATTTAACCGCTAATATACACGAATACACGCTAATTCTATTCGCGTGTATTCGCGGTTTCAAAAATTTTTTATGTAAAAATTTTAAAATCTGAGTTGATACCTTTTAATTAAAATAACAGAAATAAATTCTCGGAGAGTGAAAAAAGAGTATAAACCTCGATATCAGGCATTTTCTGCAGATTAACTCCAGGTGCGTATCAAGGAAAAAAAATCACTCCCGGTTTGACTCAAAAAAAACGCTATGGTATTATTGCGGTATGTTTTCGATACGGCTGATAAAAACAACATGTACATTTATTTTTTTTATTATCTGTTCTGTATTGGTTGATTCTTCCTGTCTATATTCCGATGAACCCCTTTCTGAACAAAAAATAAAAGATTTGCTGTTTTTGCAGAATTTTGACGCTGTAGCAAGTATTCCCCATGCAGCTGATGACTATATGCGCATGTATTATTCGGCAGCAGCGTATTTTTCCATGGCACAGAGAGACTGGTATAAAAAAGATATACGCGAAAAACATATTGAAAATTGCATAGAAAAATACAAAACGGTTTCTGAAAAATCTCCGGATGAAGATCTTAAATCCCGGGGGCTTTTATGGTATGGGATTTCTCTTATGTTATTCCGCGCCAAAAATCTGAATTTTGAACAGCTCTCGGCGCCTTTTTTAAATTTAATTAATATATATCCGGGATCAACATATATTAACGATGCATATTTTTATCTGGGACGCATCTGCCGGGCATTTAACCGGCACGAAAAAGCCCATGATTATTTTACCAGACTTGCCGGATCCGACGAAAGCGACAGGGTTTTTAATATCTATACAAAAAAACTCCATCTGCCCGGTGAACTTGCCGCGTCTTATTTAAATATAAAATATATCCCCAAAGCCCCGGAACCTGTCAAACCGGCTGCTGCGCTAAAAGAGCCTGAACCTCCTGTTGAAAAAAAAATCGAATCCGTACCGGAAAAAACCGAACCGCTGCCTGCAGCGGCACAACCTGAAAAAAAAACCAGGGAAGATCCTGCTCCGGTTATTGTTCCCGAACCGGAACCTCCCAAACCTGAAACCGAACCTGTCAAACCGGTACCCCCTCCTCCGGCGCCTGAACCGCCGCGGGTAAAAAAAGGAAAAATTATAATCAGCGGAGATAAACCGCAGACACTTAACGTAAATAATGAGCCGGTAAATTTCAACAGCGAAGCGGAATTTACACCCGGTAATTATACAATCAGGGCTTCTCTAGCCGGTTGTCATGATATAACCTTACCGGCAGTTATAAAAGACGGCGAAACAACAAGCATTGAGCTTAAATTCAGAAAAATCATTCTTTACGGAACACTGGCGGTAAAAAGCGAACCGGCCGGAGCAGTAATTTTTATTGATGATAAAGAAACGGGAAAAACACCGTGGCAGCAGCAGAAAATTGAAACCGGTGAAAAACTTGTCCGTCTGGAATTTACCGGGCAAAAACCCATTATTGAAAGAGTCTTAATTGAACCTAATCAGACCAAAAATCTGTTTTATTCCTTTTCTCCTTTACCCGCTACGCTGGAACTTACCTGTAATGAAAAAGATACGGTTCTGAAAATAACAGGATCCGCTACCAATTTATCTCTTACCTGCGGACAATCTAAAATAACCCTGGAACTTCCCGGCGGCGAATATAAAATAGAAAGCTCCAAAGACGGTTTTTTAACTGCTGAAAAAAAATTATCAATAATCCAGGGAAAAAAATATTCAGACAAGATTACCCTGGAGCCGTCCATACGCCTGGCAGTGCAGACCGAATACAGCAGGTCCGGTACTGATAAAAAAAGCCTTAATTATCCCACAGCGCTTTATATTTACAAATCTACCCTGTATATTATAGACGCCAGCCTGAACCGCATGATGGCTTTTACGCCCGATATGAAATTTCTTTTTAATGCCGGCGGAAACGGTTCCGGAATAAATCCCAGCACCAAAAAAAAAGACGGTTCCGGTTCCGGGCCTCAAGAGCTTAATAATCCGCGCGGGCTTGCCGTGTTTAACAATAAAATATTTATTACG
>DNNS01000356.1 GCA_003497555.1 Spirochaetia bacterium | reverse complement strand
GCAAGGCCATGGGTGCTGATATTGTTGTTTTACCTCAGGAATGTATTTTAATGACAGAACAAGGCGAAGCCATTCCTGAAGGGCCGATTGCGCAGAAAATTATTGCTCTTGCCCGGCAACACAAGATATATATTATAGCCAATTTAAGGGAAAGCGCAGAGGATCAAATTTATATAACATCTTTTATGATTTCTACAGATGGCGCTATCGTTGGTAAATATCGTAAAACTCATGGCTATTCCTGGGAACGCAAACAGCACGCTCTTGGCGACGATTTACCGGTTTTTAACAGTCCTTTCGGGCGTGTAGCTTTTATGATTGGCAGTGATATGCATTTTCCCGAGGTGGCCATGGTATATGCGTGGAAAGGTGCAGGAATAGTTTTTTGGTCTACCAAGCCGGAACCGGTCAGGGATCTGTGGTCGTATGAGGTACGCTTACGGGTTCGGGCTATGGATGAGCTTATCTACATCGTCGCTGCTGATTACGCTGGGCAACCGCCGTATTACACTCATAACGGGGAAAAACAACGGATCGGCAAACCTTTAGGTCGTTCATGTGTGGTTAGCCCGGCTGGTGAATTTTTAGCAGATACATCTTTTGCGCCGGGCATTGCGCTGGCTACCTTCCAGCTTCCGAAAAAACGTGAACAGCCTCGTTTTAAAAGAAGCATGACCCGCCCGCTCAATAAGATTGCGCGTGATGGCTGTTATCTGCGGCAGGTGGACGCGGTAATTCTTGGGCAAGAATTTGGTTTGGCGGAGATGCCTGTATTCAAAAAACGTAGTGCCTGTATCACATTATTTCCCGGCCAACCGGATAATAAATCTTTGCATGCTTTTCTGCAGACAAATGCAACCGATCTTTTATTGCTGCCGGAGTATTCCTGGGTTCTCGGCAAAGATGAAATAGAAAAAGAAAAACTGCCTAAGCTTGTCCGGCTGGCTGTTACGTATAATACTTACGTTGTTGCTGCTGGCATCAAAGGGGAATTCAGCAGTATGGCATATGTTTATGATCGCCAGGGCAAGCTTATTCAGCGCTATGCGTAAAAAGCCTTTGGCGGCGGTAACGGTAATGAGAATATGATCTTTGATACGGATTTTGCCAGGGTCGGAATTATAATCTGCGGGGATGCGAAATTCCCCGAGTTTTCCCGCATTGCCTTTTTGAAAGGTGCTGAAATCCTGCTTTGCCCGGCACAATTCGATACTCCAAGCGGTCTGCAGAACCATCGCATGCAATCCGTACGTGCGATAGATAATTGTTGTTTTATGGCGCTGGTGCAGCCATGTACAATGGATCCGTGGCAGCGGGCCGGACTTTGTGATCCGTATGGAATTTTTATTGCACAGGGTGATTATAACGCCAGTGGTCTGCCGGTAAGCAGAGAGATAGATTTTTCTAAAGGTGCAGCGTTTTATTCTCCAAAAAGCGAAAATATGGAAATTGATAAAGATGGCCGGGTCAAGCAGGAAAATTTACCAGATATCACTTTTAATCTACGCCAGGAAATTTTTCAGGCACGCCGGCCGATGTTATACAACTGTCTGGCTAATCCGGAGGGGGAGTTACCGATGTACACGGCTCAAAAGTCTCCTCGACAATTACCCCCGGCAAAAAATATAGCTTTAGGCAAGAAATATATTTTTGATCCAGAGCCGAATTTTAGCGGTGGTTTGGAATATGCTTTTTTTCAAAGGCCTGAGCCTGTGCTGAAAACATCTCTTACCGATGGACATCTGGCCACCGGACTTATTTCAAAATATCGCGGGTGGGCTGTATGGACAAAAATTAAAAATCTTGCCAAGAATGAATTCTACGATCCAGAGGCGTTACAGGAAGTGTCTGTAATCATTGACTTGGAAAAAAAGATTACAGCATCTGGTGCTGCAGTTCATCTTTACAGTTCTCCAAATCAGGAAATAATGTTTCCGGGGGTTGAAGTATTTGCCAGCATCGATGGTAAAATATTTGTCTCGGTTACGAACACTACAGCAGCGGAACAGGGATATTTGGAGCCGTCTTCCTGGCCCCGCATGGATTGGTTTACATTGGATTTTAAGAAAATAAAAACACAATATTTCCGGTTTGTTTTTCATATTCCGGATAATTCCAAATATGTAGCTGTGGATGAGATTAATATCTTTGGCGAGGCTGATTGAACAAAAATAATATGGAAGATATAAATGTGTGCAATCAACAAAAACAACCAAATATTCTCTTAATCACCACTGATCAGCACCGGTTATCAGGCATCGGGTGTTACGGCAATACTCCCTGTCAAACACCCTGGATTGACAGTCTCGCTGAAAGAGGAGTCCGTTTTGAAACTGCCTATACAACCTGCCCGGTGTGTACTCCTGCCCGTGCTTCAATAATGACCGGGCTTTATCCGCATGCGCACGGTATGAGCGCCAATATCGGAGAATTCGGCTGTCTGGTACATGAGTGTGTTGACCGGCCGGCGCTGTTATCGCGCAGGTTAAAAACAGCAGGATACCGGCTGGGGTATAACGGCAAGTATCATTTAAGCTCCCATAAAAAAATTCTTTTCGGTTTGCCGAATAAACCCTATGAGCCTGCTGATATAGGTTTTGATGATGTGGGCGCGGGCACTAATGATCTGTATGCAAAAGATCCGGGATTTTTGAACTATCTTGCTGATAACAAAATTGAAATAAAAAAAATTACCGAGCCGCATCGCACTCTGCCGCTGCCGCAAAATTGCACGCGTATTGAAAATAGCGAAGAAGCAACCTGTTCTCATTATCTTACGGAACATTGTTTAAAAATTTTAGATAGTTATAAAAATCTTGATCAGCCTTTTTTCCTCTGGCATAGTTTTGACGGCCCGCATTATCCGTATACAGTACCGGAATCATTCTATAATATGTACAAGGATGTGCCGATACCGCAGTGGAAAAATTTTAACTGGGACGGCGCAGATCAAAATTTTCCCTACCAGATGGCGCTCCATCCTTTTTATAAAAGCTATACCTGGGAGGACTGGTCGGAAACCATCCGGCATTATTATGCCTATTGCACGCTCATTGACCGGCAGATCGGCCGCATTCTTGCGTTTCTGGAACAGAATAATCTGGCAGAAAACACTGTAGTTATTTTTACTGCTGATCATGGGGAAAGCCTTGGCGATCATGGAGGCATGAAAAACAAGGGCTGGCATCATTTTGAATCCACGCACCGTATTCCGCTTATTCTGACAATTCCACCGCCCTATCAGCCGCAAGGCTATATTCCCGGTTCAGTAAAAAATGATTGGGCATCAATCCTCGATATTTTTCCCACCATATGCAGTCTGGCCGGCGCTCCATACCGTAATGAAGATCTGCACGGCATGTCTCTGCTGTCTTTATTTGAAAAGAAAGAAATCAAATGGCGCGATAAAATCTTCGTGGAATTTAACGGTGTTCGGAATATCGGCGCCAATATGCTCACCTTCCGCCATAAAAATATTAAATACGGCTGGAATGCCGGAAGCAGGTATGAACTTTACGATCTGGAAAAAGATCCGGAGGAAACAATCAATTTAGCAGATGACCCCGGGTATGCGAAAATATTGCATGACATGCAGGTTATGCTTCATGATTTTTTGATAGAAATGAAATACCCGGGAGAGAATCAGTTTCGGCATACGCGTCTTGACAAGGCGGAATGAAATTCCGTATTCGGATTATTTTAAAAGATAACAATGCACGTTGAGAGCATCGGATCTTCGCCCTTCGATCGTTATGGAAATGATATACAGACCTGATTCGGCAATTTCACGATTTTTTCCGCTCCCGTCCCATGACCAGTAACTCAGCCATTCGGTAAAATCCGCTTCTTTTACCAGTTTGCCGTTCATATTGTATATTTCAATTCGAACCTGTTTCCGATCAGGATTGGGAAAACTGATCTGTACACTGGATCGCGCAGGATCATTAAGGCCGGGCACGAAAACCCGGTTTTTTACAGTTACCGGTTTTTCTGCCGTATTTTGGGGATCAAACATAACGCCGTAAATACCAGGGCGATTAACCGAGGCTTCAAGCTCAAGAAAACTGAAATTATTCCTTTTGCGGTTTTCATAAACCGCAGTGGAAAGCTGTGTCCAGGTGCTTCCGTTCCAGTTGGCGCAAAACAGCTTGTTTTTGTGAGCACTGATCGTATAGCCGGAAGCTTCTGCCGGTTTAAAGCAAAGTGAGTTATTTGTTGCCGGAACGCGGAATTTTAATATCAACCCGCCTTTAATTTTTTCCTGAACATCAGAGCCGGCGATTTCAATCTGATGATATACCGGCTTGCCGCTTTCATAAAAACTTGCATATTTGTTGGAAAGTATATTCATGCTAATAGTGCAGGCTGCACCCAGGGAGTTTTGCGGTACATTAAGACTGGCGATTAAGGTATCAAGACTGCCGCCCCCGGTACCGAGTACTGCCTCGCGCCGGTAAACTGCATGAGTGACCGACTCATTGGTTGCTGAAATCGTACTGCCTGCTGAATAAACAGCTTCCATCCAGTAGAAATTATGATCTCCGAAAATAATATTTTCGTCAAGATATTCGCGCAAGGCGGAATTTTCAATACGTTCATGAAGAATATTACCGCGGTATAAATTAAAATGCAGTACATTGGCGCTGGAAACTATATTCCATTTAATCAGACAGCCTTTGGGTTCCAGTGTGAAGCAGATATTATAAGGATTATAAAATCGATACGGCAGGGTGGAAATTACCGTGCTGTTGGTAGCGCTCATGCCGCTTGAGGCAGTTACTACCGCTGTAACTGTAAAATTATTACGTGCAGTGTATTCATGAGAAAAATTTTCAGACGAAATATTGGTTAATCCCGGCGCATAACTGCTGTTTTGCCCGTCACCCCAGTTTATATTTACCGAAGCGACAGTACCGGTCAGTACAGCGGCATTGATAATAAAAATTGTGTTTTCATTTACCAGGCAGGGAGTAGCGGCAGGATTCAGGGAGGTAAAAATAACTCCGGGAAAATTCTCAACAGA
>DNNS01000760.1 GCA_003497555.1 Spirochaetia bacterium | reverse complement strand
AGGCGGAATAAATGACAAGACATATCAGGATAAATGCTATAAAATCACAAAAAAGTCTGATATATATACTATCTCCGAAATAACTCCAATGCCGCAGCCAAGAGCATACGCAGGAGTGAGTTCTGATGAAAACAATATCTATATCATTGGCGGTAAAAATGATAATGAAAAAGATAATTATTTCTACCCAACTTTTACTTATTCAATAAAAGACAATTCCTGGTCAGAACTTGCGCCTATTCCTGACAATAACAGAATACAAAGCGCTGCAATTAAATGCAATAAAACTATTTATCTTTTCGGGGGGTACTATAACGGCAAAAACACAGATGAGGCTTTCTCCTTTTTTAATAGCAAATGGACTAAAATAAAAAAGATGCCATTCCCTGTACGGGGACAGGCTATAGCTGTATATAAAGACAGATTTATTTTTCTTTTCGGCGGTTATACTGATCAGGGGTTTACAAATACAGTTACAATATATGACACAGTAAAAAATAATTATTTCAAAACTACTCCCCTGCCTTACTCTATAATGGGAGCAAAAGCTGTAATCACAAATAATCTGATTCTGCTGTCCGGCGGCGAAGACATGCCAAAACACAGAAGTGATTTTTTTTACAGGGGTATAATAAAAAATCGATAGGGAGCGAGTTATGAAAACTATATTTTATCAATTTACATTTCTTTTTTTTATCAATTTTCTATACTGTGAATCCGTAATTACAAAGGTAGACGATATAGATACCAACACATACGAATATACCTATTACAGCAGCGCTCTCGATAAAGAAAATAAATTTGTAATTGTACTGCCGGTAAATTACAAAAACAATGACATGCCTGTGCCTGTTTTGTATTTTCTGCATGGCGCAGGACGGCATCACAGATCAATCATTGATATGCCTGAGGCAAAAGAAATTATTAAAAATGCGAAATTCGTTACTATTTTTCCAAAAGGCGATAATGGATGGTATATTGACAGCCCGGTAAATATATCTTCAAAATATGAATCAATGATTACAGAATTGATAGAAATTTGCGAAAAAGAATTTAATATTGCAAAAAATCCGGATAAAAAAGCTATTGGCGGCTGGTCTATGGGTGGTTTCGGCAGTATGCATTACGTGCAAAATCATCCGGATAAATTTAAAATAATTGCAACTATTATCGCCCTTCTTGATTTTCCAAATATAAATCTGCCCAAAGAACAGAATCATGTTATCCCGGATGTTATGGGTGCTGATAATGTATACTGGGACTGTATTAATCCGATAAAAAAAATACAGTTTTTAAAAAATTTAAAAATTGCGATTTATGCAGCAGATAAAGCCTTTGACTATACAATGAATAGTAACTTTCACATGGAACTTAACAAATACGGGATAAATCATTCTTATAAAATACAAACAGGAGCTCATTCATTCAATATTGTTTTATCCTTTATTCCAGAATTATATAAGTTCATTAATTTGTCTTTTGATTTAAAATAAATATCTGTTAACTATTCTCAGTAATGATTACAGAACGTCTGTTTTTTATCTATTTAATTCTAAGCTTGTCAATAATGAATCTATCCGGCCAATGGTATTCCAACTGGGTATACAGAAAAACTATCACAAACAATCTTGCTTGCGGTGGAGATCTTACTAATTTTCCTCTTTTAGTGGTAATCAGTAACGACAGCGATTTAAACTCCAGCGCCTCCAATAACGGCTATGATATAACATTTACCGCAGGCATGAGTACCAATAAACTCGATCACGAAATTGAATATTACAGCAACGGCACACTTGTTGCCTGGGTAAAAATACCTTATCTTTCCGCTTCAATTCCGGAGTCAAATATCATCCATATGTATTTTGACAAAACCAAACCCGGCAATCAACAGCTATCTTCCAATGTCTGGGATTCCGGTTATGCTGCGGTTTGGCATTTATCAGAAGAAACCGGCAGCATAGCAGTAGATTCTACTTCCAATACCAATGATGGTATTCCAAAAAACAATCCTAATAGTGTTGCCGGTAAAACCGGTAATGCTATAAATTTTGTTAATGCCGGTACCCAATGGTTTGATTGCGGAAATGATCCGGTACTTAATATCATTGGCACAGAAATTACAATAGAATGCTGGATAAAATATGCCGGTGGAGTAATTCCCTCCGGCGAAAGAAGAACTATAATTTCCAAATATAACAGTGACGGCTGGATACTCAGCTTATTTGCCGGCTCTCCTGATTATTACCGTTTCTGGTTTGATACAGGCGACTGCAGTTACAATACCGCGCCGACAACTGCATGGACTCACTGGGTCGGAACCTATAATGGGTCCCAGGTTATTCAATATATTGACGGCATTAAAGTAACCAATAGATCAAAAAGCGATAATATATTAACTTCATCATCAAATCTGTATATAGGCCGCCACGTGACTGGCAATACGTTTTTTGATGGAATCATTGATGAACTTCGCCTGTCTTCAGTAGCCCGCTCATCCAATTGGATATTGACCGGATACAGTAATCAATATTCGCCGCTTGCGTTTCGCAGCCTGGGTGCTCTTAATGAATATGGAGTTCCTGTAATTGGAATTTCTGCATTATCATCACCTCCGGTGATTGTCGGGCAAAAAGCTTTTTTCAATATTACTGCCGACACGTATCAAACCGGAAATATTACCAATATTCAGATTAATTATGGTGACAACAGCCTGGAAAATTTTACAGTAAACAGCGCATCAATTACCCTGCCAGTTTCTCATATATATTTATCTGATGATACCCGGCTATTAATGGCCATTGCCTGCAGCGACAGCGGAAAAATCCGTACTAATCAGATTTATATAACGCCTGCGCCTTATGTCATGTCTTCTATAAGCAGCGTTGAGATTATTTACCTTAATGAAGGACTTAAATTAATATGGAGTTTTGCTTCTACAAACCATATTCGCCGGGCAGTAGTTTACCGTAACAGCCTGCAGCTTGCCAGTATTTCACCGGTTTCAACCGATATGGAATATCTTGATCGTTATCTTTTATATGACACTGCATATACTTATCAAATCGGAACAGAATATNNCGTCCTTTTCGCCTGGAGCTTGCTCAAAAAACCATCGGTAAAAACGGCGGCAGCATAGGTAATCTTTTTACTCAGCTTGAAATACCTCAGGGAACTTTGCCGGAAAACACTCTGGTCAGGCTTGTAGTCAGTTCCAATCTGCTTTATAATTTTAATCCCGGGCATGTCCAGGCTTA
>DNNS01000629.1 GCA_003497555.1 Spirochaetia bacterium | reverse complement strand
AAATCAAATCATTGTATTTGCTTACTCTGATTATTAACCCGTGGGAAGCAAAAGGAATATGGTATTCCTGTCCGAAACCGGCAGATATCGATTTTTCAGGCGCTGGAAGCGCTCTGCCATTTTTCCAGAAGGCGCCGATAAAAACTTCAGAGCTGTTGTTCGCAAACCGGCCTGGTTTTAAGCCGACGGCTATTACTCTTCCCTTTACCGTTTTAACGGAACAATAGGGTGTCCGGAAATTTACCTGCGCTGCCGCAGTACGGTATTGATCTCCTTCGGATAATACAAGGCTATGGCCGTATAATAATTTTACCTGTTCTATGGTCATACCGGGTCTAATTCCATAGGCAATGCCTTCTTTCAGATCAACTTTCTGCAAATCCGTATTTTGTTTTTTTTCCAGCTCTGCCAGGGCATAATAATATTTTAAACTGTCCTGGCGGTAATTATTATTATACATTTTTAGATTTGGGAAAGCCCTGGCTATATCAAGCAATTCTGCTGCGCTCATTTGTGTTCCGGATACAACAAGATTATTTATTTTCGGCAAACTGGTTTTCAATAATACTGCGCATTCATCGCTGATATCAGTGCCTTCGCCATTGAGATAATTAATGTTTTTCAGTGACGGAAGCACCAGTTTAAAACTGCTGTCCGATATGCGGGTACCGGTAAATTCAAAAGCCTGTAGATTGGTAAGGGCTGATAAAATTTTAAAACCCTTATCGGTTATCGGAGTAAAATTCAATGCGGTCATTTCCAGGTTCGGATGATTTTTGGCTATTAAAGACAGAGAAGCGTCGCTGATTTTTGTACCGCTCAGTCTTATAGCGCCTAAAGTTCCCGGCTTGATTTTCTTTATTACTTCATCGTCAACAGCAGTATATGAAAGAAACAGATATTTTATATTAGTCAGGGCGCTGAGGCAGGCATTTATACCCACAGCTGTAATATTAGTGCAGTATTCGATGTTCAGGCTGTTTAGTCCGGTAAACTTGATTACTTCATTTAAAAGCAGGGCATCGGATAAATCAGATTTGGAAAAATCAAGAGTACGGTAATAATCAAAATCAGGATATTTTGCCAGACCGTTTTTCAGAAGAACAATTTTTTCCGCAGCCGAGGTGTCATTAAAGCGCTCAAGAGCTCCAGCGCTTTTTAACAGGGATGCGCATTTATGATAGCCGTTTTCCCGGGCGAGAGCAAGCGCTGTGCCCCGATAACCGCGAAAATTTATATCAGCGCCGTGACTAATAAGATATTCCAGCACTTCATAATGTCCGCCGGCCGCAGCAGCAGTAAGAGGAGTATGGGGGCCGAATAAAGTATTCACATTATGCTTTTTTTCTTCGGTCAGATATTTGACAAAAGACAAATGCCCGCCGCCTGCAGACTGATGTAAAAAAGAAAATCCTTTATAACCGGTATCAAGGGCCGCGCCTTTTTCCAGCAGATAATTAAATATTTCGGGTTTTCCGGATTGAGCTAAACCCAGAGGAGATCCGGCGCCGCTCCCGGAAGGGTCAGGTATACCGGCCGCGTTAAGATCTGCTCCTGCCTCAACGAGTAATTTAACAGCTTCCAGGCTGCCGCTTGAAATTGCCCACTTGAGAGCCGGCCATTTGTAACGCGTAACCGGGTCTTCTCCGTTATTCACAAAATTGGCATCTGCGCCTTTTTGCAGGAGAATTTTTATTATTACCGACTGCCCGCGCATGGCTGCCCAAGTAAGAGCATTACGCCCGGCTTGATCAACTTCGCTGATGGTGTTTTTTTCCAGTTCTTTGCTGAATTCGCCGATCATGCCGGCAGCAGCATACAGCATGAGAGGAGTCATTCCCTTATTACGCTCAGGCTCAGTTAATGCCCCGCTTTGCAGCAGTAATTTTACCGCTTCCGCATGGCCTTGCCAGGCAGCAAACATAAGCGCAGTCCATCCTGCTTTATTAGCCTGATTGGGATCTGCGTTTTTTTTCAGCTCTTCGGTCATACCATTCAAATCACCGATAGCAGAAAAAAGCATCAATCGGGTAGTCGTTTTTATCTGCGGAAAATCCATTTGCGGATAGTAGTCAATGAGGAAGCGCATTACATCGCGCTTATCCAAAAAAAGATAAATTACAGCCTGGCGGCCATCCGCGCCCAGACTGTAATATTTTTTTACATCTGCAAGATTATTTTTTGATACTGCTTCACGTAAGGCTGCATTTAAAACTGCCGGTGTGTCGCTGTCTATCACTGTATCAGGCAAGGCAGCGCGCAGTTTCTGCAGTTCAGAAAGAGACAGCAGATTAAAACGCATACTGATTTTTTTTAGAGCTTTCAGTCTTGGCAGATAGGGTTCGAGAAGCGCATAGGTGCAGCCGCAGCGCATAATATTCAGATTCTGATTATAATCCTGATTGGGAAAAGCTTCTCGTGATTTAAAAAAATAAATCAGTCTTTTATCGGTAGTTTCTGCCGATTCATAAGCAAGGTAATATTTATCTACGTCAATATCAAGCTGCATTGATGAAATGTTTTCTTTGGGCACAGTTTTACTTAAACCATCCGCAGCATAACTTACAATTTCTTCGGTTTGGGAAGTAATATTACAGACGATTATTGTGCCGTCAGTCATGATGATGCGGTCAAGCGGCCAGAGAATGCCTGTCAAGATTAAAATTGCCGGGAAAAATATTTTTTGCATAATTTAACTCCTATAAAAATTTATTTTGTCCAGATTGCACCGTAATACTCAAGTACATATGTGATTAA
>DNNS01000256.1 GCA_003497555.1 Spirochaetia bacterium | reverse complement strand
TTTTATTCATATTTTTGATAAATACACATGGAAATAAATTCTCACAAAAGGGAAATATAAAAGTATAAACAGCGTTTTATATAATTTTCTACAGATAAAAATTTTGACTATCTCCAAAAAAATCATACCCGATGTCATTTTTATATTTGTTTTTTTAAAAAATTTGCTATATAATTATTTTTACAGGATTAAAAAATGCAGAAATTAATAGAAAAAGCTTCTATCTTAACTGAAGCCCTGCCTTATATAAAAGAATTCAGCGGTAAAACTTTTGTCATTAAATACGGCGGATCAGCCATGATTGATGAAAATCTGAAAAAAGGCGTAATCCGCGATATTGTTCTCATGAAATACATAGGTATTAAACCGGTTATTATTCATGGCGGCGGTAAACACGTCTCTGATTTAATGAAAAAGCTCGGCAAGGAAGCGGTTTTTGTCAGCGGCCTCCGTGTAACCGATCAGGAAACTGTAGAAATTGCTGAAATGGTTCTTTCCGGTCTGGTAAATAAATCCATTGTTTCCATGATCAACATGGCAGGAGGCCAGGCAGTAGGAATTTCAGGAAAAGACGGCTCCACCATAGAAGGAAAAAAAATCGGCGGGGCTGCTGATCTTGGTTTTGTCGGAGAAATTACCCGTATTAATTCCAAATTAATCGAGCTTGTTGACTCGGCAGAATTCATCCCGGTCATTTCTCCCATAGGCCAGGGCGCAGGCGGAGAATCTCTTAATATCAATGCCGATACTGCTGCATCTGAAATTGCTTCTGCCCTGCAGGCTGAAAAACTTATTTTTCTGACAGATGTTAACGGTATTCTGCGCAGCCTGAATGACGAAAACAGCGTTATACCCCGGCTTGATATCAGGCAATGCCGGGAAATGGGCAGCAGCGAAGCAGTATCAAGCGGTATGATTCCAAAACTCAATTCCTGTATCAGAGCCCTGGAAAAGGGCGTAAAAAAAATTCATATTATAAACGGTAAAATTCCTCATTCGCTTCTTCTTGAAATATTCACCANNCGGCACGGAAATCACCGCAGGCTGATTTGCTTTTTACCGATTAACAACGGAGAAAAAAATGGAAAAAAATAATTCTGTTCTGGCCGGGGAATTTTCCCAAAATATCTGCGGAACTTATAAACGCCGTGATATTTGTTTCAGCCGCGGAAACGGCGCTACGCTTTTTGATAAAAAGGGAAAAAAATATATCGATCTGCTGTCAGGCCTGGGTGTTAATAATCTTGGCTATGCTCATCCGGCGCTGATAAATGAAATCAAAAAGGCAGCCGGCGGTTTGCTGCACGTATCCAATCTGTTTCAGATTGAAAGCCAGGTAGAGCTTTCCAGACTGATACAGAAAAATGCTTTCCCCGGGAAATGCTTTTTCTGCAATAGCGGGACCGAAGCCAATGAAGCCGCTTATAAACTGGCCATGAAATATTCCAAAAATGTTTCGCCACAGAAAAAAGAAATTATCAGCATGCTTAATTCCTTTCACGGCCGCACCATGGGATCTCTTTCACTGACCGGGCAGATAAAATACCAGTCGAGTTTCAAACCCCTGCTGCCGGTTACCTATTGCAACTACAGCAATATACCTGAACTTAAACGCAAAATCAACCGTAATACTGCTGCCGTATTTGTAGAAGTTGTACAGGGAGAAGGCGGGGTATATATTGCCAGCCGGGAATTTCTGCAGGAACTGCGCAGTCTGTGTAATTATCATCAGGCACTGCTCATCATCGATGAAGTACAGACCGGCTGCGGACGTACAGGAAAGCCTTTTGCCTGGCAGCATTATGATATTGTGCCTGATGTAATCACTATGGCAAAAGGCCTGGCCGGCGGTTTGCCGATCGGCAGCATGCTGGTTTCGTCAAAATATGCTGATATTTTAGAACCCGGCGATCATGCATCTACTTTCGGCGGTAATCCATTTGTTACCCGGGTGGCGCTTAAGGCCTTTTCTATTTTAACATCTCCGGTTTTTCTTCAGAAAGCTGAAAAAAATGCAGGTTATTTGGCCAAAGGCCTTGATTCCCTGCTGGCCGGTAAAAAATCGCTGCTCGAAACCCGTCGGCTCGGCATGATGCTGGCTCTGGAATTCAAGGAAGGGGTTAATACCGATGAACTGGCAGAAAAACTGTCAGCCCGGGGTATTATTGTCAATAGTATTAAAAACAAAATTATCCGGCTGCTTCCGCCGCTGGTGATTTCCAAAAATGAAATTGATTACGCCCTTGGTGTTTTTAAACATGTTTTTTCCGGATTGGAGTAAAAAATGATTGGAGAAAAAAAAGATTTTATCAGTCTGGAAGATTTTACGGCAGCCGAGATTACCGGACTGGTTAAACTGGCAGCTGATTTTAAAAAACACCGGCAGCAAAAAAAAACCCGCAGTCTGCTGGCCGGAAAAAAACTGGGCATGATATTCGCAAAAAACTCCACCCGCACCAGGGTTTCCTTTGAAACCGGAATTTATGAACTGGGAGGCATGGGGATTTTCCTGTCCCAGAATGATCTGCAGCTTGGACGGGGCGAAACCGTGTCTGATACCGGTCATGTACTGGAAAGATATATTGATGCCATAATGATCAGGACGCATGCGCACAGCGATGTTCTGGAACTCGCCCGGGCAGTGAGTATCCCGGTAATCAACGGATTGACAGACTGGTGCCATCCCTGTCAGATTTTAGCCGACTTGCTTACGGTCTGGGAGCAGCGCAAAACTTTAAAAAACCTTAAAGTGGCCTATATAGGCGATGGCAATAATGTGGCAAATTCCTGGATTTATGCCGCGCAAAAACTCGGTTTTTCCCTTTGTGTTGCTTCACCGGCAAGCTGCGCTGTTAGTGACAAAATTACAGATTCATGCCATAATAAAAATATCCGGTTTACAGAAGATCCGGAAGAAGCGGCCCGGGACGCAGACATACTCTATACCGATGTCTGGGTTTCCATGGGACAGGAAGCAGGCGCAGAAGAACGAATCAAGGCGTTAGAGCCTTATCAGATTAATGCCGGTCTTGCCTCGCTTGCCAAAAAAGATTATATCTTTCTGCACTGCCTGCCGGCTCACCGCGGACAGGAAGTAAGTGCTGATATAATCGACGGCCCGCATTCGCTGATTTTTGCCCAGGCGGAAAACCGCCTGCATGCGCAGAAAGCGGTAATGTATCGCCTGATGAAATAAAACAGCGCCCGGGTGGTGGAATTGGTAGACACNNGTATGCTGCAAAAAACGTATTAAGCGGATTTGCAGCATACCGGATTCCTTACAGAAACTTCAAAAACGCATGAAAAAGCCAAACCCCCGGAGTATAAATATGAATACCAGCAAGAAACTTTTTTACATTTTCGGAGGAGTATCCCTGCTGATTTTTCTGCTGGTCGGTACCGTTATTTATGCTTATGTAAAATCCGCAATTGTGGAAATACAGGAATCAAATCTGCGCGAGACCTCTCACCTGGTAAAAAGAAAAATCGATACCATAGTAAATTTATCCGTAAAAAATAATTTACGCAGCGTATCGCGCAAGACCGAAAGCCTGATCCGGTATTATTATGAGAAATATAAAAAAGGTGAAATGACTGAAGCTAATGCGATCGCAAAAATAAAAGAACATGTTCTTTACGGGCCGTATGGCTTGATCGGCGAAACCGGATATATTGCCCTGGTAAAAGATGACGGCCTGCTTTTTGTTCATCCCAAATCCGAGGGAGTAAATATCAAAGGCGTAAATTTCTGGCCGCAGGTGGAAACCGTGCTGAAAAGCGAAGAACAGGAAGGTTACATTGAATACGACTGGAAAAACACCGGAGAAACCAAACCGCGCCGCAAGGCCGGATATATTACCTGCTTCAAACCATGGAATCTTATTGTCTGGGCGTCATCGTATAAATCCGAATTTAACTATTTGATAAACAAAAGCGATTTCCGCGAAGATCTGCTCTTTGCCGGTAAATCGCGTTCCGGTTATACTTATGTAATAAATACCGACGGTGAACTGGTAATACACCCCGAGAAAGAAGGCGAAAATCTCTCTTCCCATGATTTTGCCAGGGAAATGATAGCTAAAAAAGAAGGCAGAATAGAATACTACTGGCAGGGAGCTGCAGATAAAAAACCCGGGCTTAAAACCGCGTATTATAATTATATTCCCCAATTTGACTGGATTACCGTTACCTGTATCAACCACAGCGAGCTTATGGCTCCGCTTTTTTTTCTGCGGATTTTTATCATCGCCGGTATAATAGCTGCCACAGCCATTTTTCTGATTATCTCGCTCCTGGTCGGCAGATTGATTGCCGGTAAAATAGAAACTTTTCAATCAATCTTTAAAATTGCCGGCACCGGTGATCTTACGCGGCAATATTCCTCGGATTCTCCTCCCTGGTTTCAGGATGAAATTGACGATATGGGCAAGGTGTTTAACTTGTTTATGGGTGATTACCGCGATGTTCTGCATACCCTGCGGACTATCACCGATAAAATAATGGGATTAATTCAGTCCCTGGCCTCTCTGTCGCAGGAAACGTCTTCTACAGCCAACCAGCAGGCAGCTGCGGTAAAAGAAATAGTCAGTACCATGGAAGATGTAGACGCCCTGTCCAAATCCATTGAAAAGAAAATAACCGAGATTACCAAAATAACCGAAAATACCCAGTTCATGGTAAAGAACGGTTTCGGCAAGGTTAAGGAAAATATCACCAGGATGGAATCAATCAATACAGCCAATCAGACTACCATTGACGGCATTAAATTTTTAAGCGAAAAAATTGATAATATCTGGGACATTGTCAATATTATCAACAGTATTGCGGATCAAACTAAAATAATCGCCTTTAACGCCGAACTTGAGGCATCAGCCGCAGGCGAGGCCGGAAAAAATTTTCAGATCGTGGCAACAGAAATAAGGCGACTGGCTGACAGCACCGTGCATTCCACCAACGAGATCAGGGAGCGTATCACCGAAATTCAGAAATCATCCGATCGGCTGATTCTTACTTCAGAAGACGGCACGGAAAAAATCAGGGATGGAAGCAGGATTACCCGTGAAATAAACGATTTGTTTGAAAATATTCTGGGCAGCGCCGAGGTATCAAGCGAATCCACCAGACAGATTTCCAAATCGATTAATCAGCAGGTGGTAACATTTGAACAGATTTTAATTGCCATCAAGCAGATTGCCGAGGGCGTGGATAATATTGCAGCCGCTACCAAGGAGACTGCAGGCGCTTCCGATGATTTAAGCGGCGTATCGGAGCAGATTGAAACGATTCTGAAAAAATATACTCTGGAAAAAAAACCGGCTGCATCCGGGCATGAGGCAGATTCCCGAAATGCCTGATAACGATGAAATTCTTGCTCAAATCAGCCGGCCCGGAAATCAGGAAGATCCGGCTGCTGCCGAAGAAACGGAAAAATATGTGATCTTTGACATAGACGGCAGGTCTTTTGCCCTGCCGGGCGCCCAGGTGCAGGAAATAGTCATTGATTATGAAATATTCTATCTTCCTTTCATGCCTCCCTATATCCGGGGCCTGATCAACCGGCATGGCGAACCGTATACGGTAATTGACTTGAAAATTCTCTTTCAGCAGCAGCCGCTTGACGGGAAAAAATTTATTATCATCAGAGATGCTTATGACAAGCTGTCTCTGCTGATCACCGATATTCTAAAAATTGTCAATATTAAAAAAAGCAGTATACGCCCGGTGACTGCGCAAACTACCGGCAGCGGTTATTTTTTATATACTGCAGCCATTGATAATGCCGATATTCCGGTACTGCACATTGATACGGTGGTGAAAAAAATTGAAATTGATGTCAGCCGCTGAAATTCATGCCTGTGATTTTTTACTGATCCGCTACCGGCATAGTGAATTTTTTATTAACCGCAGTAATTTTTCAGGAAGTGTTGTTTACAGTAAAGCCGCTGAATCCGGATGCCGCTGCCGGTATCTGTCCGATATTATCCGTTATGGAGAAATAACGCTGCCGGCTTTTGACGTTGACCGCTATCTGCAGGATCATTTTAAATCAGTCCCCGAAAACACTTCAAAACTGTGCATAATTTCAAGATACCGGAAAGGGTCTGCTGCTGATCTTGCTCTGCAGTCTGTACTGCCTTCTGATCCTCTGTATTTGTCTGCCGACCGGCTGGCTTTTATCATTACATCTGATGCTGAAATAGGAAAATTTTCCGTAAATACCATGCACCTGCTGCCGGCAAGGCTCAGACTGCACTGCCGCGAAAACGGCATACTTTCCTGCTCATTTGAACATCACAAAATCAGATATTTTATCGACCTCTTTACCCTGCTCGGCAGCGCGGTCAGGCGGGTAAGCAATTGAAAGTAATAATTGCCAATAATTCAGCCATTCTCAGGCAAATACTAGGAGATTTACTCCGTGAAAACGGCGATCAGGTTCTGCTGCAGACGGCAAGCGGACGGGAGAGCGCAGATGCAGCTCTTGGCGCCAAAATTGATCTGCTGGTTTTGGGTGAAAATCTTTCGGGCCTCAGCGAAGATGAAATCCTGCGCCTGATAACCGAAAAAAATCCGTGTCCGGTTATTTTAATCGGAAATCCTGAAGCCGATGCCAACCGTATTCTGCTGCAGCACGGTTTACTGCGCATAATTCCCAAACCGTCTATTGAAGAACTGCAGGAAAAATCATACCAGCAAAAATTACTGGCTGAACTGAATCAGGCCGTTTCAGCCCGGCCGCATGCTCCGGACTTGTCAGGCAGAATAAAATCAATAATAAAAAATGCTCCGGAACCGAAATCTGCAGCCGGAATCGAGCATGTGGTAATCGGCTCTTCCACCGGGGGTCCCAATGCCCTGAAAGCGATTCTGGAAAAACTTCCTGCTGATTTTCCCGCAGCCATTTCAGTGGTTCAGCACATGAAAGAGGGCCAGGAAGCTAATCTTGCCTCCTGGCTTGATAAATGTTCCAGTCTCCATGTGCGCCTGGCAGTAAATAACGATCAGCCGGTTCCCGGTGAAGTAATCATGGCCGCGCAGGGCAGGCATTTGATTGTAAAAAACCGCATTTTTTATTACATTGACGGACCAAAAGTAAATTTTCAGATTCCGGCAGTAGATCGTTTATTTACAAGCGCAGCAGCGGAATACGGTGCCCGTCTGGCTGGAGTGCTGCTTACCGGCATGGGAAGCGACGGCGCCAAAGGCTGTGCAGAGATTTTAAAAAACGGAGGAATTACCATTGTGCAGGATGAACAAACATCTACCGTTTTCGGAATGCCTAAAGCGGCCATAGAAATCTCCGCGGCTTCCCGGGTTCTGCCGCTTGACGCCATTGCCGGTTACCTTATGGATATTATCAAACGGGGTTCCCGTGATTAGTCAACCGGATTTTCAGAAAGTCTCCGGTTATCTGCTGCAGAAAACCGGCATTATAATAACAGCTGAACATGCAGGTTCCGTAAAAAGATTTATTGAAAAAAAAACGCAGGGTTCAGGCATTAAAAATTATCTGGAATCACTGGAAAAAAATGAAATGGAATTTCACGAACTGATTAAAAATGCCACAATTCATGAAACTTATTTTTTCCGGGAAGAAAAATATTTTCATCTGCTGGATTCTTTTATTCTTCCCGCCATAAAAAACGCAGGACATGCGCCGTATATCTGGAGTGCAGCCGCTGCCACGGGCGAAGAAGCTCTTTCCCTGGCGGTTGTGCTTTGCCGGCACTGGAATATGGAAACCCTGCGCAGCCGTCCGCTTTTGGCCACTGACATTGATATTTTTTCCCTGCGCCGGCTGGAAGAAGGTTTTTATTCTGCCGGTTCTTTCCGTACGGACGGCTCCTTTTTTCATAATGTCCTGCTGCAGAAAGGAACAAAAAATGAAAAAGGTTTTACGGTCAACGCCGATTTCCTGCGTCTTATTCAGTTTAAAAAACTGAATCTGGTTCAGGATGATTATTTATCCATACTGCCGCAGCAGCCGGATATTGTATTTTTATGCAATATTCTGGTTTATTTTGACGGTGCGGTCCGCGACCGGGTTATTGACCGCATTGCTGCGGTTATCAGGCCGGGCGGATATTTATTCGTATCCAGCGTTAATACCGCTTTTATCAGTCATCCGGCCCTTACCCTGCAGGAAACCGGGAAATGTTTTTATTTTAAAAAACAGGCGCAGAAAAGTGTCTGATCAACCGATATCTTCCTTTTCTTCAGAAATACTGCGCTGCTGTTCCCTGCTTGAATGTGAAGTTAAAAATAATCCGCCGGAAAAAATAAATATCAGGGAGCTTTACAAGTTGATCACTGCCATGATCGGCGCCGCCAGAATAAACAGCAGCCGGCAGATGGAAGAAATGCTCTTCGGCCTGCTTAATGTGCTTGACGGAGTAAAAACCGGGTGTTATTTATTCAGCCGTATTCATGTACGGATGTTTGTCATAGCCTGCGTTTATATACGAGAAATGCTGAGCGGACAAACCGGCGGAACGGAATTATCCATGCAGTATCTGTTAGAGGCATTTGAAAAAATTGCCGCGGAGCTTCCGGCTGATCTTGATGAAGCCTATATTAAAGATATTATTAAAAATAAAATTTGCTGCCCGGCAGCCGTAAAGGCTGCTGTGCTTTCCCCCTCGCGCGAGGTGAGTTTACCGGTAGAAATAATTGATAAAATAATTTCCTCGGCCGACGGTTTGATCATAAATCAATACCAGCTAAAAAGCAAAATGGAAAGCCTGCATGATCTTTACCGGATTTTTGACAGTGTGGCGGAAAGTGATCCGCTCCAGCTGCGCGACCGCATGGAAAAAGCCCGCCGCCGGTTAAAGGCAATTGAAGCCGATGTAAAAAATCAAATCCTTAAATTCGAAAGAAGCGCCTTCCGCCTGCAGGAAGACAGTCTGGCCCTGCGTATGCTTCCGTTTTCCGTAATTTTTGAAGATATAAAAAACCATGCCGCAGCCATCAGTTCCGCTACAGGCTGCAGGTTTGAATTACTGCTTCCTTCCGGACGCATACTGCTTGATAAAATAATTATTCAGAGCATTCTGCCTCCCTTGCTGTCTGTAATTGATAATGCCGTGGAGCATGGATTTTCCGGGTATAAAAACCGCGGGGGAAAAATCACTCTGACCGCCAGTGATCATACCGGAAAGATAACCGTGGAAATTCACGATAACGGTCGCGGAATAAATTTCCCCCTGCTGCGGGAGAAATGCCTTGCCCTGTTTCCGCACGATCGGGAGAAACTCGCGGATTTACCCAATGCCCACCTGATAAAATATCTTTTTATCGAGGGCATCGGTACGGCCGGCCAGGGCCGGGGCTTTGGACTTTCCGGCGCCAAAACGGCACTTGAGCAGATAAAAGGCAGAATTATAATCACAACCGGCGGGGATGATCAGGGCACAATAGTAAAAATAACCGTACCCAAATCATTAACAAATATTTTCGGTTATTATATAATCAGCAGCGGAGTTAAATTTTTTATTCCTTCCACCTATGTCAATGAGATACTTATTGTCGACCGGAAACAGGTGCTTGATCTTGTTACCAGGCAGGCGGTGAAGATACGCGAGAACATAATACCGGTTTTCCCCCTGTCCGGAATTATTAATACCGGAAACAGAACCGTAACGGAAAAATTAAATATTATAATGATTGAAGTATCCGGCGAAACAATTGGAATTGCTGCCGATGAAATTCTTTACCATGCTGCCGCCATATTCAAGCCTCTGCCGGCTAACCTCCAGGGGACCCCATATCTGCAGGGAGTAGTGCTCGATGAGGAATTCCGCATCGTCAATATTCTCTACATTCCGCGCATTGTGGAAAAACTTCAGAACATCCGCAATCTTGATTACCGGGAAAAATATTCCGAGAGCAATGCCGTTTACAAACGGATTCTGGTGGTTGACGACAGCCCGGTAAGTCTGGATATTATGAGCAGACTGCTCAGGCGTGCAGGTTTCCAGGCGGAAACAGCCGGTGACGGCATTGAAGCCCTGCAGAAAATACGCTCCGGTAATTATCATCTGGTGATTGCCGATACCGATATGCCGAGAATGGACGGACTTACTTTTATGGAAAATCTGCATAAAGAAAAAGGTTATGAAAAAACTCCTGTTATTTTTCAGACCAGCCGCAGTGATGAGCAGCAGATCCGCTATTGCCTGTCAGCCGGAGCCAGGGCGGTGTATGTAAAATCTTCTTTTTCCCGCGAAGCCCTGCTGCATGATATACATAATCTTCTGCAGATCAGCTGAAACGGCAAGACATGATCAACCGGCTATTGCTTGAAGCCTGGCTGGACCGGGCTGCGCCTGAGCGGGCCATAGCTCTGGTTTTTCAGGCGCTGGCCTTTACGGTAAAAACCGACATGGCTATACTGCTTCTGCAAAAGGGGCGTACCGCATATACTTACGCCCAATTTACTCCGCGTGTAAAAAAAAACACCTATGACGAATTCATGGGTTTCTGCCTGCATAGTCATGTTCAGGTTTTTAAAAGTTTTTCTCCGGATAATGTACAGGAATATTTCATCGGCGGCTGCAGGGATAACGGCTTTAACCTTCTTTCCCCGGAAGATAAAAAAATCAGCTCCGGTTATTTTACCGTACTTAAAAATTCCTGCGGTGAACCGATCGGCACTTTCCATCTGGGAAGTTTTATCAATAATTTTTTTACCGGGAAGGATCTCCGCGGAATTTTAGACGCTTTTTTTTCCCGCAGCGCTCTGCTGATCAGCAGCATCACCGGTTTTAACGATATAATTGAACGCAAAAATTCCCTGAAACAGGTATTTTTAAAATTTCTGCCTGAGCATATAATTGAAAAAATGCTGCTGGAAGATCGTGCGCTGTGCAAAGGCGAGCGCAGGACAGTCTGTATTCTTTTTTCCGATATCAGATCCTTTACGGCTATTTCTGAAAAAAATCGTCCGGAACAGGTGGTCTCCTTCCTTAATAATTATTTCAATCTGATGGTCGGGGCCATAAGAGAAGAAGGCGGAGTAATCGATAAGTTTATAGGCGATGCCATTGTAGCGGTTTTCGGCGCGGAGGATAATAACAGCGATTATGCCGGACAATCTTTGCGCGCGGCTTTAAAAATGATAGAGCGCCTGCCCAAACTTGAAAGTGCAGAACTTGAAATTCCCCCAGGCGGAATAAAAAGCGGAATCGGTCTGCATCTGGGAAGCGCTATTGTGGGAAATATCGGCTCGGATGATAAAACGGCTTTTGCGGCTGTGGGAGATACGGTAAGTATTGCCGAGGAACTCGAGGCTTTGACCAAAAAATACGGGGTACGTCTTTTATTTTCAGGCGAGGTCTCTGCAGCTCTTGCAGACATGGAATGCGTATGTCTTGATACGATCGATATTAACGGCAGGGAAATTTCTCTTTATACCCCGGGCAATAATTCATGAAAAAAGCGGTTATTCTGGAATATTCCGGTTTACTTGCCGGCGAACTTGAGCCGGTATTTGCTGGCCATGGAGTGAAGCTTCTGCATGAAACCGGCGGTATACCGGGCATCAGCCTGATTGCCCTTAAACAACCGGATTTAATTATTATTGACAGTGTACTCTCTGATGCCAGCGGAGTTGATATCCTGGAATTTCTGAAAGACGCGCCGGAATTTTCCGCCATACCGGTAATAGTATTTTCCACAGTAATTGATAAAAACAGCTCCATGTTTTTTTTCAAGGCTGATGTTTTTCTGCATAAAGAGCCTGATCTCCCGCAGAAGATTTTAACCTCAAGCCTGAATCTACTGGAAAAATCTTCGGTACCCGCTGCCGGTTTTATTCTGAACAAAGAGACAATTACCGGGAAAATTGACTCCATCAGAGCTGAACGGCGGACACGGGAAAAACTGCTGGAAGCGCTGCTGCTTATTGCCTGCTCTGCCCTGTCTGTAGACACTGCTATAGAAAAAATATTGGATTTTTTACATACTCATTTTGCCGTAAAGACGGTGGAATATTACTGCGGCCCGGAAAAAAAATTATGGGGACAGGAAAAGGGAACAGCAGATCATGAGGAAAATATACTGCTCAGTCTGCCCCGCGGGCAGACTGCCGTGCTAAAAGTGCATCATGCAGAAAATACTTCCGGTCTGGTGCGTCTCGGATATTTTTCCGGGTTGATAAAAAAAATTATTGAGCAGATCGCCGTATATGAACATAACTGTAAAGCTGCCGAAAAGATAAACTTACTATTCTCCAGTTTTCTGCCCCAGAAAGTAATAAATTCCCTGCTGCAGAAACAGCATGAACAAAGCCTGATGACCGGAGAAAAAAGAAAGATAACCGTGCTGTTTTCCCATATCAGGGATTTTTCCCATATTGAAAAAAATAATTCAACTGAAGATGTTATCGCTTTTTTAAATCGTCATTTTACCGGCTGGTCGGTGCGTATTAAAAAGCACGGAGGAGAAATAAACAAATTTATCGGCGACGCCGTATTTGCCATGTTCGGGGCCCCTGAAAGCTATGAAGATAATGAATTGCGCGCACTTTCTGCGGCACGGGAAATGCTCGACTTTATCAATGAGGCAAATCTGAAGAATTTTTCTTTTGGTCCGGCCGGATACAGAATTGGAATCGGTATTCACACCGGTCTTGCTATCATCGGCAATATCGGCTCCAGCGATAATTTTGATTATACAGCCATTGGGGATACGGTGAATCTGGCAGCGAGGCTTGAGTCATTAAACAAATACTATGATACGGATATACTGCTTTCCGCCGAGGTAAAAGCGGCGTGCTGCGGGAATCGGTATACTGAATTCCGTGAAGTTGACACTGTTCTGGTCAAGGGTAAAGACCGGCCGGCTGTACTCTTTTCGCTGCCGGGGAGGGAATTTTCAGACAGGCAATTTTTTCCGGTTTACCGCAAAGGACTCACCATGTTCAGACTCGGCAACTGGCATTTGGCCATGGACTATTTTACAGAATGCGCCCGGCTTGCCCCTGCAGATCGCATTACAGGAATATATCTTGAACGCTGCCGGGAATTTATTAAAAATCCTCCGGCCTTATGGAACGGGGCGTTTTCCTTGGGTTTTAAATAATTCAGGAGAAATTAAAATGATCTTTCCGGAAAAGCATCAGGCAGGCATTTACCACGGCCGGGTCAAAAAGTGTTCCGCTGTTATCCTTTATTTCCCTGAGCGCCAGCTTAAGCCCCAGGGAAGGTCGGTATGGCCGGTGATTGGCCATGGCTTCAACTACATCGGCTACGGCAATAATACGCGCTTCGGTCATGATGGATTCTCCTTTAAGTCCGTGCGGATATCCGCTGCCGTTCATTTTTTCATGATGCTGCAGAACAATCCTGGCAATGGGGTAGCCGAAATCTATATTGGCAAGGATTTCATAGCCGAGTTCGGTATGTGATTTGATCAGGCTGTATTCAATATCGGATATATCGCCAGGCCGGGAAAGAATTTCAGCCGGGATATGAATTTTACCGATATCATGTACAGCCGCCGCCAGCTGAATGTAATAAATTTTTTCCTGTTCTAAATTCATTTTTTTGGCAATGGCCATGGAAAGTTCCGCCACGCGCTGCTGATGACCGGCTGTGTAGGGGTCGCGCACTTCAACAATATGAGCCATGGTATATATAATGCTGTTTATGTTTTTTTTCAGCTTTTCATAGCTTTTTTTCAGTTCGTTTTCAGTATTAATCTGATCAGTTATATTGCGGCTGATACCGATTATACCGGATATTTTTTTATCTTTGTCATACAGGGGTATTTTTGATGTAAGCATATAGATCTGTTTTTTTTCTTTATTAAGCACCAGGCTTACGTGGTTGAGCGAAGGCCGTCCGCTTTTAAGAATTTTTTGTTCGCCGGAAAAAAATTCACCGGCATAGGCGTGCGGGAAAAAAGCAAAATCGTTTTTACCGCACACTTCTTTCTGCCGGGAGCAGCCCAGAAGTTCAAGATGCGCCCGGTTATTAAGAAGATACCTGCTTTCCCGATCCTTGACATATATACAGTCCGGGATATTGTCAATCATGGTACGCAGCAGGTTACGTTCGGTCTCAATAATTTCCCTGGTATGCACCAGTTCTGTAATATCGCGCGACATGCCGAATAAACCTATGATTTTACCGCTTTTACTGCGCAGGGGAACTTTGGTGGTGGAAGACCAGCGTGTTTCGCCTCCGGGCAGAGTTTCTTTTTCAACCAGGTTGATGCAGGGTTTTCCGGTCTTTATGATTTTTTTATCTTCCTGCCAGGCCTGATCTGCGTGTTCTCTGGTAAAAAGATCATAATCGGTTTTACCGGTTGATTCTTCGGGACTCTTGAGGTGATGATAATCAAGCAGCGCCTTGTTGACCTTGATGAAGCGCGCCCGGGAATCCTTGATATAAACGCGATCGAGCTGATGTTTCATGATGGTATCAACCAGAAAACGCTCCCGCTCCAGGTTCTGATGTTCTTTTTTTTTCTTGCATGCGGCAAAAAGAATTTTAGCCAGTGATGAATAAAAGGATATACCGGGGGCCTGGGTATCCCAGGATTTAATGTAAAATTCAGCTAATAAAAATGCCGCCGGTTTTTTGCCCTGCATAACCGGAACGCCAAGGCTTGATACCGCATGCGGATTCAGGCGGAAATAATGCAGTACTTGGTTGTTTTTAAGGGGAGGGAAAAATAAAGCCGGCAGCCCGTTTCGTAAATACCTGCAGGCAGCACTGACAGAACTGGTGCTGTATTCCTGTTTAATCCTGCCGGCACGGGCAGAAGAGCTTGCCAGTATGGAAATTTTACCGGAACCTTCCTGCAGGGAAAAAAGAGAGAGACTGCCGGTTTTACAGAGTGCGCCGGCCTGCAGCAGCAGTTTTTTTATGATTTTCTCGGTCCGGGAGGCATCGGATTCCAGAATGGCTACCGATGAGCGCAGAAGGAAATTTATAAATCGCCGGTTAAAGATATTGGTAATGTTTTTTTTTTCAGGCCTTCCTGGCATTTTCATTTTTGCGGCTGATTTCCAAATGGTTTGAAAATTTTAATTAACAGCGGAGTAATATATAAATCGGAAGCCAGGGCGAAGGCCATGGCAATGACCATATATATTCCCATGTTAATCAGATTGTTGACTTTGGAAAACAAAAAGGCAATAAAAGTGGAACAGAGAATAAAGGCCGCTTTGGATGCGGGTTTTCCGATACTGGTAAACGTGAGGAGTATCGCTTCATGATAATCTTCGTTGTGATAAAATTCAAGTTTGGCATTGTTGATAATATGAATAGTGTTGTCTACGGCAAGCCCCAGTACCATGGGCGCTATGGTGATAGTTACAAATTCCAGAGGGACCCCCATATACCCCATAATGCCGCCGGCGGCAATTACCGGGGCAATGTTCGGTATCATGCCGATTAGACCCAGTTTAACACTGCCGAAAACAATCATCATCATTATCATGATAGTTAACAGAGAAAAGGAAAGAGATTTGATTTGTCCTTCGGTAACATATTGATTCATGGTGCTGATCTGGAGAAGATTGCCCACTACATCGTGCCTGAGCCCGGGATATTCCGCGGGCGGGTAAATTTCATCCAGCATGCTTTTAATGTATTTAATCTGCTTCTGAAATTCCACCGCGGAAAAATCGGATACTTCCACAAACAGGCGCAGGGTAGTATGTTTTTTGTTATACCAGGCACGGGCTTCATCAGGCGCCTGTCTTTCAAAAGCTGAAATCCAGCTGGCAATAATATTGCCGTCTTCAGGTATGACAAAATGATTGCTGTCATCATTATGCACTACCTGGTTGATTTCTTTCAGCAGATCACAGGCCGAACGGGTTTTTTTTATCAGCGGAGCATTGTTGATTATTGTAGCAAATTTGTCGAATTTTTTCAGTACTTCGGGGTCGGCAATTTTATTTTCTTCAGGGAAAGTAAGCATAATATCGTATGAATACATGGAGCCTATTTTTGATTCACCGGCATAAACCTGATCATATACATGCGGCAGTCTGGTACCAAGCATTTTACGGGTATTAAGATCAACTTTCAGTTTGGTCATTCCGAACAGCATTATTCCCAGGATCAGAAAAAAAATAGTGAGTATGATAGTCCCGTGTTTTAATCCCCATTCGCCCATAGCAGCGAAAAATTCGTCTATCCTGCTGCTGCGTTTCTGATAATATTCACGGTTCAGATTGAAATCGCCGCCCAGGGATAAAATAGCCGGAAACAAAAAAAGCACATTTATCAAAATAATAAAAATCATGAAAGCCGAAACCGTACCTACCCATCTGATAGGCTGAATGGGAACCAGCCAGAAGGAAAACATGGCGGCAATAGTGGTAGCCGCGGAAAAAAGTACAGGCCAGGCGCTTTCTTTAAGTGCATAAATTACCGATTCTTTCTTTTTTCCGGTGCGCATAAGATGCCGGTTAAATGTTGAGGCAAGATGAATGGTATAACTGATCGCAACTGCAATTCCAAGCAGAACCGGAACCAGCAGAAAAGAAATATCAGCCGGAATCTGCAGCCAGCCTAATGTACCGAATACGATAATAATGGAGTTTATTATTATTAAAATTGTGCCGACTATGCCCTGGATGGTATAGAACATAAGGAATATCGAAATCAGGCCTATAATTGCCGCTACTGCCAGAACCCGGCTGGTTTCCCGGAACATTTCAAAATTTTTTCTGTAAGCTAAAACCGGAATACCGGTAGGAGTAAGTTTCATGCCTTCAGCCCGGTATTTTTCCACTACCTGCATGGCCCTGCGTCCGGCATAAATGGCAGGCTCTTCTTTTTCTTTCCATTCGGATAGTTTCGGATATTCCTTCAGGCGCAGTATAATCCACGCCTGGGTATAATCCGTGGAATAAAGTCTGCCGGCAATGCTTTTTCGTTTATCAAACATTTTACGCCAGTTTTCTCTTTCGTTGCTGTCTTCCGGAATGGGAACCGATCCGATTTTATTAACACTCAGCATGCCGGGAAAAAAATAACTGAAATCGGCTAACGAAATAAGCTCATCGGCAAAAGGCACTTTCTTTTTAAGTTCATTCCCCAGACTGCGNNCCAACCAGTATACCGATAAAATCATTATTGCCGAACATATCCATAAAACGCGCTTTACTGAGCATGATTGGATCGCTCTTAAGGAAAAAACTGTCAATTGTTACTTTAGTTTTAAAACGGTATAATCCGGAACCAAGTAGCAGCAGAATTACAGCCCCGGAAATAAAAATCAGCCTGCGTATTTTTAGCAGCAGTACAGCCATGTGTTCGAACCAGAAATTAATTCTTACTATATAACGCGATGTTTGGGACATTGAAAACCTCTATATGTTTATTCCTGCTAATCAAGACCCTGTAAATAACGGAAAATATAGATCCATTTACAGGCATTTTTCCCATTAAGCTGCAGATGATAACGCCGTTCATCATGGGAGAATTCCATATTTTTATTGAAATTATCAATACAGTATTTTATTTTACCGGCAGGCATTTCTATATTATGCTTCGAATTTGCAATAAATACAAGCTTTCCCGGAAATAATTCGAGTCTGCCGTAATCGTAGAATTCAGGAAGATCGTTCTTTTTTTCATACCAGGCAACCGGTTCGCTTGAGGTAATAAGACTGTTTCCAGGACGCGAGCATAATTCTTTTATCATTTTTTTTTGCCAGTCCATCCAGTCCTTAAGGTCAATGCCTATCTGGTTAGGCGGTAAAATCCGCAGATTGCCGTTTAGCTTCCAGGAAGATGAACATTTTCTGCAGATAATATCGTCTTTTTTACCGTAAATAGTATCATGGGACATGCAATTCGGGCATAACCAGAGTGCATACTGAATCCCGTGCGCCAGGTTTTTTCCGGTAAAGGCAATATCTTTCAGTTTTTCATCTTTTACATCGTTTTTGTACAAGAAGGCCGTGATTTCCTTATCAAGCTCTTCATTGGAAAGATCTATTACTCTTTTTAAAGGAATTTGTTTGAATTCAATAAAAATTTTACCAATGCGCTTGCTTTCCGCCCAGCGGGGAAAGGTCAGATAATTGCCTGTAAGTTTAGCCATATAAACCGGAACTTTGGCTTTTTTCGCAAGTATGCCGGCATTTTCATGTATTTTATCGGTTTCTCCGTCCCAGGATCTGTCGCCTTCAAGAAAAATCCCTACCGAATTTTTCTTATGCAGGGTTCGCAGGGCATTTCTTACTGCTGATAAATCAGGCATTCCTTTTTTTTTGGAAATTAATCCTACCAGCGGACTGATAATTTTTGAAAATTTACTGGAACCGTCAATATTTGCCAGATAACTTAAAACTGCCTTGATATGCGGACCGATAAAATACGGATCGGTTCTGGCAGCATGATTGGCAACAAATAAAAAAGGATCAATCGGTTCAGGATCGTGTTTAATCCCTGTTATACGGTACTTGTTATTGATAAATACCGAATAGGTATTCTTTAGTATTGTCCATGAAATATAATGTTTTATTGTTGTCATTTTATACTCCGGCAGAATTTAACAACAGTTGATAAAGTTCCTTCCATAAAATACAATTTGTTTTCATTTTATTGGAAATAATATAATAAGGCATACCGCAGGCTTCTGCGCCGGCTCCATCCGTATCGCAGCGATCGCCTATTAGCAGGGTATGGGACGGAGCAGAATCAAGCCTGTATGCAGTCTCTATAAAAGGACGGGGGCATGGTTTTAAGGCGCCGAGTTCTTCACAAGATACCAGACAGTCAAACAGTTCAGGTGCAAGGCCGATTGCGGTTAAACGCCGGTCAATGTGACTGTAATCAGACAGCACTGCCAGTTTAATACCTGAATTACGCAAAGCATATAATAAGGTTCCGGTTCCCTGGCGTGCAGGAAAAAATTTTAATATCGAGATAAATGACGGATAAAATTTATTATTATACCAATTTTGCGATTCGGTTATTGTGGTATGGCTTTGTTCCGCAAGAAGCGTAAAAAATACCTGTTCGAAATTATTGATATTTTGCTTATCCTGACCGGCCAGGATTCTACGGATACGAGGTAGAGAATAAATCAGGCGCAGCCGGGAAAAACATTTTAGAATCAGCAGGGGAGTAAAAAATGCATTGTTGTAAAGAGTCCCGTCCAGATCAAATATAATACTTTTTATTTTCGCACNNATTTTAAAATTAATAATTAAAATTTAAAAAAATAACACGAAGTTCAGGAAGTAACACGAAGAAATCTTGAAAAAACAAGATTTCTTAATTATTTGTGATATTCTCTTCGTGTTAAAAATTGTAAAATCTAAGTGGATACTACTAATCATAGTGCTTCAAATAGTTTGAAAATTGAATACAATATCCGCATTATTAAAATCAGTGCCGGTGAATATTGTTTCATCTATTCACCATAATCCTGGTATTAATCTGTATTTTGTTTCCAGCGTATATTCTTTATAGCCATCCAGCTCCTGAACAAGAGTTTTATCTTCCAGACATGTTCTGATTACCAGTATGACAGTCATAAAAGCTACAGGCAAAAATGTCCAGTAAGAATCGAAAATTAACGGGCTTACCCAGTAAGTTATAAGCGCTCCTGCATATCCGGGATGCCTTATAATCCTGTAAGGCCCGACAGAGACAACTTTATGCCCGCGATCGGTTTGTATACGAACCATACCGGAGAAAAACCTGTTTTGTATAACTGCATATGATGAGAAAATCATTCCAAGTAAGAAAACTGCAAGTGCGATTATTTTAACCGATAAACTGAATAAAACATTATAGCTGTAAAACGCATCCAGACCTGCGGTAACCGGAATTATTACTCCGCCAAATCCGACAAGCGGAGCTAAAATTTTATCCCATGGCTTTGCATCCTGATGCTGCATAAATTTTGCACGTTCAGCTATCAGATCAGGATTTTTTTTAGCAATTATAATTCTGCTTATGGCAAATGAGAGTACTGATATAAGTCCGCATGTCCATGCTTCAATCCAGAAATATTTATGCGAGATTATAATTGGTAGAAACGGGAATAGTACAACGAAAATAAGCATTTTTATTATTGCTGTAAAAGTAATTTTTTTCATGGCAGTTACCTCCTGTTATAGTTTCTGTTATTTCTAAAAAAAATCATTTGATTAATCCCAGGGCAACAGCGACAAATATCGGCCCATTAAAAATACCATGTATGAATATCCCGATTAAACTATTTTGTGTTTTACTGAAAATATAGGGGATGACAATAACAATCGGAATCAGAACAATCATCAAATCAAAGCCAAATGGCAGATGAAAAATCATCCATAGAGTCGAGCATAATACCCAGGAGTATTTTCCGGGTAATCTTGCCTGAATATAGCCCCGCCACAGAATTTCTTCTCCGACTATGTTGAAAAAAAACATCGGTAGCCAGACAAAAAGCAATAATTTATCTGTGCCGATAAAAGGCTTCATTTCCATAAACCATGGGACCGCCTTTAAAAGTCTGAAATCGCAATATTTATGCAGAAGCATTGAACAGCCAAAAATAGCGCCGGACAAAATGAATACTATCAATAATCCTGAAATTGCGTATTGCCAATCTTTTTTTGAAAATCGTTTAAGGTATAATCTAGTAAAAATATCTGTGCTTTCTGATCTGGTTAATAAAATTGCTGTTATAAATAACGGAACGAATAAAAAATATCCGGTTATAAACCAGTATAAGGCTGGGTTCAATGTAAAAGTTGATTTTAAAAATGGAAGAAGGGTAAAAAGGAGAAAGTAGAAATAGACTGTTGCGGTGAGGAAGGTAAGAATTGATTTTTTTTGGGGTTCCATATTAATTTCTCTCAAATAAAATGTTCCATAAAATATAATTCGTTATTATTATCTTGTATAATTTTAGAGATATTTTCAGGTAATTTTTTCTTTTCTTCAATGAACCATATTAAAACATTTGTATCATTTAAATATTTCATTCCATATACTCCTTAAATTCTTCTAAAGGTTCATTAAAATCATCACTGATAGAAATTTTTCCTTTTAAAAGACCAGGTATTCTTTTATTAGATTGACTATTTTTCAATATCTTTTTTTCATCAATAATAAAAATCAGTTCTACTTTTTTATGCTGAATCTCCTCTGGAATATCAATTGTTTCAGGCATATCATTATAAATTTTTCTTAATGCATTCATTTTATTCTCCTTTTATTGATATTAAACCTGATTTCCATTTCCAGAAGTTGATTTGAAATACGGGTAATTAATTCAGCAGCAGCTTTTTCCGTAAAGGTAGAAACAAGGATGGTCTTCGGATCGACTTCTTTTTCAGCAATAAGATAAATAATTCGGTCTACAAGAGTTTTTGTTTTACCGGAACCGGGGCCAGCTATAATCATAACTGGTCCTTTAACTGTAGTGATTGCTTCAAGCTGTGATTTATTTGGAGGATATTTGGATTTTTTTATTTTTTTAATAACATTAATTTTCATCTTTTCCTACTGCTAAAAATCAACCGGCAATTTTGTCTTTTAATAGACAAAGGAATTCATTTAAATTATGGTACGCTGTATTATCATTTTAGTAAATACCCTTAATAGCTTACAATGTCCCAGTTTTTTGTTTTATGACACTGCTTTTCATAAAAAGACCGCGAAAGATCATCAGAAATGCTTAATAATTCTGTATAATGAGACCAGCTTAATTTGCCAGACAGTGTCTGGCATTTTGGATATTTTATATAAAGCAGCCGCATATATTGCAGATTGGAGCGGCTGAAACCTTTACCATATTTCAATTTAAGATCTCTGGAAAGGTTTTTAAGCAGTTGACTGCCGTATTCTAATAATTGACTATTGGTTTTGATATGGTGTTTTCATTTTGACTTAATTTATCTACTGGCACACCCTGAAAATATTTTCTTTTTGTTGCAGATTCTTTTTGAGGACCCGTAAAATATCCATAATCATACATGTCATCACCAATACCATATACCTTATATAGTACACCAAGTCCATCTTTTCCTTTTCGATTTGATAAAAAATCTCGAAAAAAACGGCCGGATGAATTAGCATCAAGTACTTTGCCAGTGGCCCATATTTTCTTTAATTTTATTTTGTCCGGATTGCCTTTTATGATCTCATACATGCCTTTTTCGAATATTTCAACTTTTTTATCCCCTAATGTTAACTCTTTTGGTTTTCCAATTTCTTTAATTTCAATATTAAATTTTTCAAATGAATAATCTTCTAAAGATTTTTTTAATTTAAACATTTCAGATTTTCTATAAATAAGAACAGTTTCAATTAGTTTCTGAAAATCCAAATTTAGTTACCGTAACGCTGCGAAAAATTTCAAGGTAGTTG